>NZ_JAEVHN010000069.1:0-16993 GCF_016803375.1 Micromonospora sp. 4G55 | reverse complement strand
TCCCGGTCGTCGGACCCCGCGACACGCCGCCAAATCGACTCCACCGGTCGCCGGGCGACCCGCCGCGGACACGCCGAGGGGCGCCGGTCGGTGCGACCGACGCCCCTCGCGGGCCGGGATCCCGCGGCTCAGCCGAAGCGGCCGGTGATGTAGTCCTCGGTCTTCTTCACGCTCGGGTTGCTGAAGATCTTCTGCGTGTTGTCGTACTCGATCAGCCGGCCCGGGTCGCCGGTCTTCTCGATCGAGAAGAAGGCGGTCCGGTCCGACACCCGGGCGGCCTGCTGCATGTTGTGCGTGACGATGATGATGGTGAACTTGTCCTTGAGCTGGAACATCAGGTCCTCGATGGCCAGCGTGGAGATCGGGTCCAGCGCCGAGCAGGGCTCGTCCATCAGCACCACCTGCGGCTCGACCGCGATCGTGCGGGCGATGCAGAGCCGCTGCTGCTGACCGCCGGAGAGGCCGGCGCCCGGCTTGCCCAGCCGGTCCTTCACCTCGTCCCAGAGGTTGGCCGAGCGCAGCGCCTTCTCGGCGGCCTCGTCCAGGATCGACTTGCGGCGGACGCCGTTGAGGCGCAGCCCGGCCACCACGTTCTCGAAGATGCTCATGGTCGGGAACGGGTTGGGCCGCTGGAAGACCATGCCGATCATGCGGCGCACCGCGGTGACGTCCACGTCCCGGTCGTAGATGTCCTGACCGTCGATGGTGAGGCTGCCCTCGACCCGGGCGCCGGGGAGCACCTCGTGCATCCGGTTGATCGAGCGTAGGAAGGTGGACTTGCCGCAGCCGGACGGGCCGATCAGGGCGGTCACCGTCTTGGGCTCGACGGTCAGGTTGATGTTCTCGATCGCCTTGAAGCCGCCGTAGTAGGCGGTGACGTCGGTGGCGTCAATGCGCTTGGCCATGGTGGCGGTACCTCCGGGGATCATCGGGCGAGCCGGTTGCGACGGGCCAGCAACTTCGCCGCGATGGTGAGGACGAGTACGAGGGCGACCAGGGTCAACGCCGCGGTCCACGCCCGCGCCGGCGAGTACTTCGAGGCCTCGCCGGCCTGCTGGTAGACGAAGAGGGCCAGCGACGACTGGTTGTTCTCGAACGGGTTGAAGTTGATCGCCGCGCCGCCGCCGGCGACGAGCAGCACCGGGGCGGTCTCGCCGGCGGCCCGCGCGATGGCGAGCATGATGCCGGTGACGATGCCCGGCAGCGCCGTCGGCACCACGACCCGCAGGATGGTCTTCCACTTCGGCACGCCGAGGGCGTACGCGCCCTCGCGCAGCGGCGCCGGGACGAGACGCAGCATCTCCTCGGTGGAGCGGACCACGGTCGGCAGCATCAGCACGCTGAGCGCCAGCGCGGCGGCGAAGCCGGAGAAGCCGGGCCGGCCGTCGTTGAACCACGGCGAGACGATCAGCACCCAGAACGCCAGGACGAAGAGGCCGGTGACGATCGACGGGATGCCGGTCATCACGTCGACGAAGAACCGGATCGCGAAGGCGAACCGGCCCCGCCCGTACTCGACGACGTAGATCGCGCAGAGCACCCCGAGCGGGACGGTGATCAGGGTGGCGATGCCGACCTGCTCCAGCGTGCCGACGATGGCGTGGTAGGCGCCGCCGTTGGCGTCCCGGGCTCCGATGTTGTTCATCGAGGTGCCGAAGAAGTTGCCGTCGAGGCGTTCCGTGCCCTTGCTGAACAGCGTCCAGACCACCGAGGCCAGGGGCAGTACGGCCAGCACGAAGGCGGAGTGGATCAGCGCGCTCCAGGTGCGGTTGCGGGCCGACCGGCGGCCCTCGACCGCGTTGGCGGCGGCGAAGAGGCCGGCCAGGTAGAGCAGCGCGCCGCCGACGACGACCATGACCGGGCCGCCGAGGTCGGCGCCGTAGACGATCCCGGCGGCGAGCAGCAGGGCCGCCACCGCGATGGCGGGGGCGGCCCACCTGGGCAGGCGCCGGGCCCGCAGGGTCACCGGCTGCGCCGGCGGACGGGGACGGTGTGAGGTGAGGGTGGTGGTCATGCGGCCGACTCCGTGAACTCGCGGCGGCGGTAGATGATCGCCCGGGCGGTGATGTTGACGATCAGGGTGATGGCGAAGAGGACCAGACCGGAGGCGATCAGCGCGCCCCGGCCGGTGTCGTTCGCCTCGGCGAACCGGTTGGCGATGTTCGCCGCGATGGTGTTGCCGCCGCTCTCGATGATGTTGAACGAGATGGCGTAGGTGGAGCCGAGGGTCAGCGCCAGCGCGATGGTCTCCCCGAGCGCCCGGCCGAGGCCGAGCATGACGGCGGCGATGATGCCGGGCCGCCCGTACGGCAGCACCGCGGTGCGCAGCATCTCCCAGCGGGTGGCGCCCAGGGCGAGGGCGGCCTCCTCGTTGGCGGTCGGGGTCTGGAGGAACACCTCCCGGGAGAGCGAGGTGATGATCGGCAGCACCATGATCGCCAGCACCACCGACCCGAGCAGGATCGAGTTCCCGTACGGTCCGTCGCCGCCGAAGATCGGGATCCAGCTGAAGTACGTGTTCAGCCAGGCCGACAGGTCCGAGATGGGCCCGACGAGGTAGTCCCGGCCCCAGAGCCCGAAGACCACACTCGGCACGGCGGCCAGCAGGTCGATCAGGAACCCGAGACCGTTGCCCAGCCGGCGCGGGGCGTAGTGGGAGAGGTAGAGAGCGATGCCCAGCGCCACCGGCACCGCCATGAGCAGTGCCAGCAGCGCGGTGAGCACGGTGCCGAAGGCGAGCGCGCCGATGCCGAACGTGGGCGGGTTCTCGTTGGGGAACCAGCCCTCGAAGGTCCAGAAGTTCTCGGTGTTGGCCTGCAACGCGGGAACGGCCTTGGCGATCAGGAAGATCGCGATGGCCGCGATGATGACCAGCACGGTGGTTCCGGCGGCCAGGGTCAGGCCGCGGAACGCCCGTTCGGCACCGAAGGCCCGGGCCCGGGGCAGCGCGCCGCCGCCGCCCAGCCCGTCGCCGCCCGGAATCCGGCCGCCACTGACGGAGGTCTCGGCCACACGCGCCGAGGCACCGGCGAGCCGGTCGTGACCTGAGGCCACGCGCGTCCCGCCGGTGCCGGCGTGTGCCGAGCGGTGCGGGGTTTCACCCATCTGCTCGCTCGCTTCGACTTGAGAGGTGGTGTCGCTCGGGGAAGGTCAGCCGAGGTTCTTGACCGCGGCCTCGACCTTGGTGCGGACCGAGTCGGGCAGCGGGGCGTAGCCCAGCTCGACCAGGTCGGCCTGGCCCTCCGCGCTGGCGGCGTGGCCGAGCAGGCCCTTGACCAGCGGGAGCTTGTCGGCCGCGAGGCCCTTGCTGCAGACGATCTCGTAGGTCACCAGGACGATCGGGTAGGCCCCGGCCTCCTTGGTGCTGTAGTCGATCGCCATCTTCAGGTCGTCGCCCTGGCCCTCGATCTTGGCCCTGGCGATGGTCTTGCCGGCCGAGTCGGCGGTCAGCTCGGTGAACTCGCCGGCACCGTTCTGGATCTTGGCCTTCTTGAGCCCCGAGTTCTCGGCGTAGGACCACTCGACGTAGCTGATCGTGCCGACGGTGCTCTTGACCTTGCTGGCCACGCCGTCCGACTTCGCGGCGCCGACGCCACCCGGGGCCTTCCACGCCTTGTTGTTGCCGAAGGTCCAGTCCGCGGTGGCGGTCTTGGCGAGGTACTTGGTGAAGTTGTCCGTGGTGCCGGACTCGTCGGAGCGGTGCACCGTCTGGATCGCGGTGGCCGGCAGCTTCGCGTTCGGGTTGTCGGCCTTGATGGCCGCGTCGTCCCACTTGGTGACCTTGCCGGCGAAGACCTTCGCGAGCGTGGTCGGGGTGAGCTGGAGGTTGTCCACGCCGTCGACGTTGTAGACGACCGCGACCGGGCCGATCACCATCGGGAGGTTGAGCGCCTGGCCGGTCGCGCACTTGGCGTCGGCCTGCGGCTTCTCCTCCTCCTTCAGGGCGGAGTCGGAGCCGGCGAAGTCGGCGGTGCCGGCGATGAAGGCCTGGATGCCGGCGCCCGAGCCGGTCGGCTCGTAGTTGATCGTCGTACCGGCGCACTTCTGCTGGTACGCCTTGATCCACTCGGCCATGGCGTTCTTCTGCGCGGAGGAGCCCTGCGCGTTCAGCGTGCCCTTGGCGCAGTCCGCCGCACTGGCGGAACCCGAGGCGGACGTGCCGGCCGGCTCGTTGTTGTCCGAGCCGCATGCACTGAGACCGAGCACCGCGGTAAGAGCGAGGCAGGCGATGGTGCCGTGCCGCTGGAGCTTCACCTGAGGGGTTTCCCTTCACGTCTTTGGTCACGTCGCCCGGTGGCCCGGCGCCGGCGCGGCCTGCTCATCGCCTCGCTCGTGCTGGCCGGCGCGCTGCTGCTCTGCGGCGGGGGCGGAACGGCCGCCTTCCTGGCCCTGCGGAACACCGAGGACGGCGAGGGCGCCAAGGAGCCGGCGGTCGCGGTGGACAACTTCCTCACCGCCGTCTACCGGGACCAGGACGCGAAGAAGGCGGCCGACTACGTCTGCTCGGACGCCCGCGACCAGGAGAAGCTCGACGCCAAGGTGGCCGAGGTGCGCAAGTACGCGGCCGGCTACGCCAACCCGCGCTTCCGCTGGGCCAGCCCGAAGGTGGACAACCAGACCGGGGACCGGGCCACCGTCACCACCAAGGTCACCATGACCACCGCCGACGAGAAGGTCGCCGAGCAGGCGCTGCGCTTCACCGTCGTACGGAAGACGGGTTGGTGGGTCTGCGAGGTGGCCTGACGCCGCCGGGTGGATAGGCTCGACGGGTGCGAGCAGCAGAGCGGCCGGCCGACCCGGCCTCCACCGGATGGCCGGCCCGCCTGCACGTGGTCACCGGCAAGGGCGGCACCGGCAAGACCAGCGTCGCGGCGGCCCTGGCGCTGGCCCTGGCCGACGGCGGCCGGCGCACCCTGCTGGTCGAGGTCGAGGGGCGGCAGGGCATCGCCCAGCTCTTCGGCACCGACCCGCTGCCGTACGAGGAGCGGCACCTCACCGACGCCCCGGGTGGCGGCGAGGTACGGGCCCTGGCGGTGGACGCCGAGGAGGCCCTGCTGGAGTACCTCGACATGTTCTACAAGCTCGGCGCGGCCGGCCGGGCGCTGCGCAAGCTCGGCGCCATCGACTTCGCCACCACCATCGCGCCGGGGCTGCGGGACGTGCTGCTCACCGGCAAGGTGAAGGAGGCGACCACGCGCACCACCGGCCAGCGCCGGGCGTACGACGCGGTGGTGCTGGACGCGCCGCCGACCGGGCGGATCGGCCGCTTCCTCAACGTCACCGCGGAGACCGCCCGGCTGGCCAAGGTCGGCCCGATCAAGACCCAGAGCGAGGGGGTCGCCGCGCTGCTGCGCTCCCCGATCACCGCGGTGCACGTGGTCACGCTGCTGGAGGAGATGCCGGTCCAGGAGACGGTCGACGCGATCGCCGAGCTGACCCAGTTGGGCTTTCCGGTGGGGCGGGTGATCATCAACGGCGCCCGGCCACCGGTGCCGGCCGGACGTGAGGTCACCCAGGCCGAGCTGAAGCGGGGGCTGCTCGCCGCCGGGCTGCCGGCCGACCGGGCCACCGTGGCCGGGCTGGCCGGCGAGGCACGGGACCAGCAGATCCGGCGCGAGCTGGAGGACTCCCTCCGGACGGACCTGGTGGAGCTGGGGCTGCCCCTGACCGAGCTGCCGCTGCTCCCCGACGGGGTGGACCGGGCCGGGCTGGATCGGCTCGCCGAACTCCTCGGCCGGGCCGATTGACTCACACCTGACCTCGGCACGGGCGCGCGGACCCCACCGGCCCGATACGCTCGATTGGTGCCTTCCGAAGACGCGGCGCCACGGCTGGACGTCGACCAGATCCTCGCCGATCCCGGCGTGCGGATCGTCGTGTGCTGCGGCGCCGGCGGTGTGGGTAAGACGACCACGGCCGCCGCGCTCGCCCTGCGGGCGGCCGAGCGGCACGGCCGGCGGACGGTGGTGCTCACCATCGACCCGGCCCGCCGGCTGGCCCAGTCGCTCGGCCTGACCGAGCTGGACAACACGCCCCGCCAGGTCAAGGGGCTCGACGTCGAGGCCAGCGGTGGCGAGCTGCACGCCATGATGCTGGACATGAAGCGCACCTTCGACGACGTGGTGCTCCAGCACACCGATCCGGCGAAGGCGGCGGAGATCTTCGCCAACCCCTTCTACCAGGCCATGAGCTCGACCTTCGCCGGCACGCAGGAGTACATGGCGATGGAGAAGCTGGGCCAGCTGCACGCCCGCGGCGAGTGGGACCTGATCGTGGTGGACACCCCGCCGTCCCGCTCCGCGCTGGACTTCCTGGACGCCCCGGCCCGGCTCTCCCGCTTCCTCGACGGGCGGATGCTGCGGCTGCTGCTGGCGCCGGCGCGCAGCGGCGGGCGGAGCATGTTCAGCCTCGTCACCGCCAGCTTCGGGATGTTCTCCAAGGTGGTGCAGAAGGTGCTCGGCGCGCAGCTGCTCACCGACCTCTCCGGCTTCGTCGCCGCGCTGGACTCGATGTTCGGCGGCTTCCGGCAGCGGGCGGAGCAGACGTACCGCATCCTGCAGGCCCGGGAGACGGCCTTCCTGCTCGTCGCGGCCCCGGAGCCGGACGCGGTCCGGGAGGCGGCCTACTTCGCCGGCCGGCTGCGCGACGAGCGGATGCCGCTGGCCGGCCTGGTGCTCAACCGGGTGCACCGGCCGGCGGTGCCCGACCTGGGCGCGGCCGAGAGCGTCGCCGCCGCGGGGCGGCTGGCGGAGCTGGGCGGGCACGACGCGACCGTCGACGTGCTGCGGGCGCACGCCGCGCTGGCGCAGCAGGCGGTCCGCGAACAGCAGGTGGCGACCCGGTTCACCGAGGCGTTCCCGACGGTGCCGGCGGTGTCGGTGACGGCGCAGCCCGCCGACGTGCACGACGTCGACGGGCTGCGGACGATCGGCGCGGCGATCAGCCGGCCGTGACCGGCGTCAGCCGGCGGCGGTGACCAGGACCTTGTCCTTGCCGGTCTTGTCCTTGGCGTTCTTCTTCATCGCGGCCTCGAACATCTTGCGCCAGCTCGTCACCTGCGGGTGCCGACGCAGCAGCGCCCGGCGTTCGCGTTCGGTCATGCCACCCCACACCCCGAACTCGATCCGGTTGTCGAGCGCGTCGGCCAGGCACTCGTACCGAACTGGGCAGCTCCGGCAGATCCTCTTCGCCACGTTCTGTTCGGCGCCCTGTACGAACAACGCGTCCGGGTCCCCGTTCTGACACGCCGCCAGTGACGGCCAGTCAGTGATCATGCCCATGTGTACACGTCCCCCCTTGCAGTACCTACCGACCTCGTGCGACCAGCCGTGATTCCCCCCGGTCGTCCGGCCCGTTCCTTCCCCAAGGAGGCACGGACGACGTGTGGCCCTGTCGCCGCCACCATCATGCTCTGTAGTCGCCTGATTACGCAACGTTGTCGGCGAAATCCATCATTCCGGACACTCCCGGCTTCCCGGGCCTTCGCCCGCCGCTTACCCGGCCCGGCTACGTGAAAACGCTGCGGTGGCTCCACCGTTCGGTGGAGACTCGCGGCAGGTCACACGCAACCACGTACCGGGGGTCGTGCGTTTAGCACAACGAGGTCGGCGCGCGCAGGAAATGGGGAAAGAACGCCCCAGCGCCCCTCGTTCCCTACTCGCGTACCCTGTCGAGGTGACCTGGATGCGGAAACGTGACCACAATGTGCTGACCAACGCCGCATCGCTGCTTGTCTGTGGCCTGTTGGCCGGCGTGGTGGTCGCGGCGGCGGCCTTCCCCGCGGTGGCGATGTCCGGCTTGGCCGCGAAGGCCGGCGCCGAGACCTTCGGCGCGTTGCCGAAGGAGCTGACCGTGGCCCGCGCGCCGCAGATCAGCTACCTGCTCGCCTCCGACGGCAAGACACCGCTGGCGACCATGTACGACGAGAACCGGCGGGACGTGAAGCTGGCCGACATCGCGCCGGTCATGCAGAAGGCGATCATCGCCGCCGAGGACCACGACTTCTACAAGCACAACGGCGTCGACATCAACGGCGTCGCCCGGGCCTTCGTCAACAACCAGTCCGGCACGAACTCGCAGCAGGGCGCCTCGACGCTGACGATGCAGTACGTCCGGCTGGCCATCGCCTACTCGGCGACCCACCCGGCCGACGTGGTCGCGGCGACCGAGGACACCAGCGCCCGCAAGCTGCGCGAGATGCGCTACGCGATCCAGATCGACAAGGAGTTCTCCAAGGAGGAGATCCTGGAGCGCTACCTGAACATCGCCTCGTTCGGCAACGGCGCGTACGGCATCTACGCCGCCAGCCAGGTCTACTTCGGCAAGCCGCCGAGCAAGCTGAAGATCGAGGAAGCGGCAATGCTGGCCGGCATGGTCAAGGCGCCGACCACCAACGACCCGACCACCCGTAGCGGCCGCCCACTCGCCCTCGACCGGCGCAACTACGTGATCGACAACATGGTCAAGATCGGCGCCATCAACCAGCAGGAGGCGGACGCCGCCAAGGCGGCCCCGATGGTGGTCAAGGACAAGCGCACCCCGAACGGCTGCGTCTCCACCAACGAGAAGGGCTGGGGCTTCTTCTGCGACTACTTCTACCGCTGGTGGATGCAGCAGGAGACGTTCGGCTCGACCACGTACGACCGGGAGCGGCGGCTCAAGAGCGGCGGCTACACCATCATCACCACCCTCGACGCGCAGGCGCAGCGAGGTGCGGACCGGGCGGTGCGCAAGTCCAAGAAGGAGACCGCCAAGGAGGCCGCCATGGTCGCCGTGGTGGAGCCGGGCACCGGCCGGGTGCGGGCGCTCGCGGTGAACCGGTCCTTCAAGATCGACGACCCGAAGAACCCGAAGAACAAGATCTCCAGCGACCCGGCGAAGGCCAAGAGGAAGATCCGCGGTAACTACCCGAACACGGTGAACCCGCTGCTCACCGGCGGCCAGGGCATCACCGGCTACCAGGCGGGCTCGACCTTCAAGATCTTCACCATCGTGGCCGCCCTGGAGAAGGGCATCCCGCTCAGCTACACCATCAACGCGCAGGCGAAGTTCAAGTCGGAATACATCATCGACAGCAGCTCCCCGGCCGCCTGCCCGGGCACGCACTTCTACTGCCCGAGCAACTCGACCGGCAAGGCCGGCGGCGTGCTGAACATGTGGAGCGCCTTCTCCCAGTCGACCAACACCTACTTCGTCCCGCTCCAGCAGCAGGTCGGGGCGGAGAACGTGGTCGACGTGGCGAAGCGCCTCGGCATCCAGTTCCGGGCCGCCAACGACGCCAAGTTCGCCGGCACCAAGGACGCGGCGCACCAGTGGGGCGCGTTCACCCTGGGCGTCTCGCAGACCACCCCGCTGGAGCTGGCCAACGCGTACGCGACCCTCGCCGCGGACGGCAAGTACTGCGAGCCGATCCCGGTGCAGGAGATCAAGGACCCGGAGGGCAACAAGCTCGACATCGCCAACCCGCGCTGCGAGAAGCGGGTCAGCACCGAGGTGGCCCGGGCGCCGTGGACGCCGCCCGCTGCCCGGTCGGCGACAACTCCTCCACCAGCAAGTGCGGCAACAGCCGTACCGCCCGCCAGGTCAAGACGATCGTCGACGCGCCGGTGGCCGGCAAGTCCGGCACCACCGACTCGGAGAAGACCGCCGCCCTGGTCGCGATGACCAAGCAGTACGCGGTCGCCGGCATCATGGCCGACCCGGACTGGCCGCAGACCAACGTCAAGATGAAGCACAACGAGCCCGACGGCATCAACCCGCCGGTCTGGGAGACGCTGCGGGACGCGATGAAGGGCAAGGACCGGATCAACTTCGAGCCGCCGGGCAAGAAGATCTCCGAGGGCGACCAGCGCTCCATCCCGAGCGTCACCTGCCTGGACGTGGACGCCGCCAAGTCACGGATCAGCGGTGCCGGCTTCGAGGCGGTCGTCTCGGACGACAAGGTTGCGTCGAGCTGCCCGGCGGGCAAGGCCGCCGGCACCAGCCCGTCGGGCCGGACCATCAAGGGCGGCGTGGTCACCATCCAGGTGAGCAGCGGCGGCGGCACCCCGCCCGGGACCACCACCGGCCCCGGCGGTCCCGTCACCCCGCCGACTCCGGGCCGACCCCCTCGGCCCCGCGGCTGACCTCCGCACGAACGACGGGCGGGCACCCCTTTCGGGGGTGCCCGCCCGTTTCGCGTACCCGGATCAGAGGCCGAGCTGTCGGCGTACCTCGGCGGCCACCCGGCCTCCCTCGGCCTGGCCGGCCACCGCGGCCTGGGCCGCCTTCATGGCCGGGCCCATCTGCGCCTTGCCGGTGAAGCCGCCGGCCGCGAGCGCCCCCGCGACCCGCTCGGCCAACTCGTCGTCGGAAAGTTGCTTGGGCAGGTAGCGGTCCAGCACCTCACCCTCGGCGGTCTCCTTGGCGGCCTGGTCACCCCGGCCGGCCTCGGCGAAGGCGGTGGCGGCCTCGCGCCGCTTCTTCGCCTCCTTGGTCAGCACCGCGAGCACCTCGTCGTCGGTGAGCTCGCGCTTGGCCTTGCCGGCGACCTCGGCGGTGCCGACGGCCGCGAGGGCCATCCGCAGGGTGGAGGTGGTCAGTTCGTCGCGCGCCTTGAGAGCGGCGCGCATGTCGGCGGTGAGGCGGTCCTTCAGCGTGCTCATGGACGGTCAAACTACCCTGAACGGCATGCGAAAGCGCACACTATTCCGCCTCGCCGCCGGAACCGTCGCCGCGGGCGCGGCCACCCTGGCGTACGCGTCGCTCATCGAGCGCAACATGTTCACCCTGCGGCGGTACGACGTGCCGGTGCTCCCGGCCGACGCGGAGCCGCTGCGCGTGCTGCACCTGTCGGACCTGCACATGATGCCCGACCAGGCGCGCAAGCAGCAGTGGGTGGCCTCGCTGGCCGCCCTCGACCCGGACCTGGTGGTGGTCACCGGCGACAACATGGCCCACCCCGACGCCGTCGGAGGGGTGCTGCGGGCCCTGCAACCGCTGCTCGACTTCCCGGGCGCGTTCGTCTTCGGGTCGAACGACTACACCGGGCCGGTCTGGAAGAACCCGTTCACCTACTTCCTGCCCGACCGGGAGTACACCGAGGGCGTCGAGCTGCCGCACGAGGAGCTGCGGGACGTGTTCACCGGGGCCGGCTGGGCGGACCTGAACAACGCCCGGACGTCGGTGAAGGCCGGCGGCCGCCTGGTGGAGCTGGTCGGCGTGGACGACCCGCACATCGAGCGGGACGACTACGACGCCGTCGCCGGGCCGGTCGCCGCCTCGGCGGACCTCGGGATCGCGCTCGCGCACTCCCCCGAGCCGGCGGTGCTGGATCGGATGGCCGCGGACGGCTTCAGCCTGCTGCTCGCCGGGCACACCCACGGCGGCCAGGTCTGCGTACCCGGCTACGGGGCACTGGTGACCAACTGCGGGCTGCCCCGCTCGATGGCCCGCGGGCTGCACCGCTGGCCCGGCTCGGACTCCTGGCTGCACGTCTCCGCCGGCCTGGGCACCCACCCCACCGCTCCGGTGCGGTTCGCCTGCCCGCCGGAGGCGAGCGTGCTGACGCTCATCCCGCGCTGAGCCGCCCGGCGCCTGCGCCCCGGGCCGGGCCGGGCCGAGGGGGTACCGAGTTTGACCATCGGACCGGGTGGGCTACTATTTGTCGGCACGCCTCGGGGTGTGGCGCAGCTTGGTAGCGCGCTTCGTTCGGGACGAAGAGGTCGTCGGTTCGAATCCGGCCACCCCGACCAGAGGTAAGTAAAGGTCAAGGCCCCTCCACGGAGGGGCCTTGATCCGTTTCCGGCGATCACCGGCTCTGCGGAGGCAGCAAGACGACCCGAGCAATCTGCGGGCCCGGTCGCGGTTCGAATGCGTCTAGCGGTCCAGGGTCGTGGACGTTTGCTCGTGTCCCATCACGTCGGAAAGGCCAGCGGCCGACTGCGCCACCACTTCGTGAGCCGGTCACCCAGGCGCGAAGGTCGCCGGGGCGCAAAGGTCGACAATGTCGGGATGTCAGCACGCACCGTCATTGACATCCTTGAGCTGGTCGGTCTCTACGTATTCGCCACGTCGGGCGCCCTGATGGCCATCCACAAACGTTTCGACGTCGTCGGGATCGTGGTCCTGGCCGTGCTGACCGCTCTCGGTGGCGGCATCCTCCGGGACCTGATCATCGGGGACACGCCCCCAGCCGCCTTCACCAACGTCAACTATCTGGTGATCCCGTTGGTCGCCGCGGTGGTGACGTTCTTCGTCCATCCCGTGGTGCAGCGGCTGACCTTCACGGTGCTCGTTTTCGACGCCGCTGGGCTCGGGCTGTTTTGCGTCACCGGCACCCTCAAGGCCCTCGATTTCCACCTCGGTTCGCTCCAAGCGGTGCTGCTCGGGATCACCACCGCCGTGGGCGGCGGGGTGCTGCGGGACATCACCGCCCGGGAGACGCCTGCGCTAGTCCAGGTCGACACAGACCTCTACTCGATCCCCGCCGCGGTCGGTGCGATCGTCGTCGCCGGGGCACACCACACGGACCTGCCAATGCCCGTCGTCGCCACCGGTGCGGCGGTGTTGGTGTTCCTGTTCCGCATCGTCGCCATGCTCCGCCACTGGACCGCGCCCCGCGCCTGGGAACGCAACGGTCGAGATGGCGCGTCGTAGTACGGGCAACCCCGCGGCCGGTCCAGCCACTGGCAGGTCCCTCTGGACGGCGGTGCAGGCGAGCTGACGATCAACCAGGCGAGGCGGCGCAGCTACACGGCCCGCACAGGCGGATCGGCCCCCATTGCTCGTCCATCAGGTCGTCCCAGAAGTCCGTTCTCGGCGCTGCCGGAGTGACATCGGCTCCGCACAGGGCAGTGGCCCCAGCACCGAGAAGGCGTGCCCCACCATCTCGCCGAGCGGCAGAGAGTGATCGGCGCGCACGGCCTCAACCTGGCGCGTGTCTGCGGGCGTGAGCGCCAGGACGAACTCGATCCGCTTCCGCACAGAGGGGAGGGTAGCCGGGCGCCAGGGAGTTTCGCGGGGCGCACCTGGCGTACTGGACAGGCCTGGCCCCCCTGCGACACGTGACCACAGCAGGCATGGTGGCGGCCAAGCTGAGCTGCACCGTCACCGACCGGAGGCAGATATTGGTCAAGACCCCTCCACGGAGGGGCCTTGATCCGTTCCTGGGGCTCGCTGCTCGATCGGGCCCGGTCGGCTAGCGAAGCGACCGGAAGGCGGTGCGCAGCTCTTCGGACAGGATCTGCGGCTGCTCCCAGGCCGCGAAGTGCCCACCCTTCTCCACCTTGTTGTAGTGGATGAGGTTGGAATACGCCTGCTCCGCCCAACTTTTCGGGGCCTGGTACATCTCCGTCGGGAAGACGCTCACGGCAGCCGGGACGGTGACGCCCTTGGCGGCGAAGAACGAGAGCTTGTTCTCCCAGTAGATGCGGGCCGCGGAATTTCCCGTGTTCATCAGCCAGAACAGCGTGATGTTGTCGAGGACGTCGTCCCGCGTGAGGCCAACGGGTTTCCCCGCGAAGGCCTGGCAGATCAGGTCCAGGCTGGCCGCGTCATGGTCGATCATGTAGCTGGCCAGCGCGATCGGTGAATCCGAGAATCCGGTCAGCGTCTCCGGGCGCGTCCCCATCATCAGGGCGTAGGCGGAATGCTGCCAGAAGAAGGCGAGCTTCTCGCAGCATCGCTTCTCCTCGGCGGAGAGGTTGGACGGCAGCGAGGCCAGCGGGTCGGCGGCTCCCGAGATGCCGCTCTGGAGCAAGACGTCGATGTCGGGCGGGACGACACCGGGCATGTTGGTGTGGATGCCGGCCAGTTCCGGCGGCCTCTGCAGAGCGATGACGTCCGTGATGAGCGCCCCCCAGTCGCCGCCCTGCGCGACGAACCGCGAGTAGCCGAGGCGCCTCATCAGCTCGATCCAGGCGCTGGCGATGCGCTCGGGGCCCCAGCCGGTCTGGGTCGGCTTGCCGGAGAAGCCGAAGCCGGGCATCGACGGGATCACCAGATGGAAGGCGTCCGAGGCGTCCGCGCCGTGTGCCGTCGGGTCGGTGAGCGGACCGACGATCTTCAGCTGCTCGATGATCGAGCCTGGCCAGCCGTGCGTGACGATGAGCGGCAGCGCGTCCTCGTGCTTCGATCGGATGTGGAGGAAGTGGATGTCCAGCCCGTCGATCTCGGTGATGAAGTTCGGTACGGCGTTCAGCCGTGCCTCGACCTTGCGCCAGTCGTACTCCTTCTCCCAGTAGCGGGCGAGCGCCTGGCTGGTCTCGAGCGGCACGCCCTGGGACTGATCGTCGACGGTCTGCTTCTCGGGCCAGCGGGTGGCCGCGATACGCGCTCGTAGCGCCTTCAGATCCGCCTCGGGCACCTCGACGGTGAACGGCCGGATCTCCGCAGTCCTCGGGCGCGCTTCGGTCTTGACAGCCATGTGGCCACCTTCCGTTCGAGCTGATGAGAGGTCGAGCGGGAACCTTCTGCCGGCCTACCGCGACAAACGGCAAGCACCCCGCTCCTGCCTCGCGAGGGGCATTTCGACGACGGCGCTACCCGGACTAGCGGCAGGTCACAGAGGTGCGCGGCCCATCTGCCCAGAGCGTAGAACGCTGCTGTACGGGTCGCGGGCCATACCAGCGATCCCGCCCGGCGCTGCGGGCCGAGTCCGCCCGAGTGTCCGAATACCGGTGCTGCGGCGCTGATCCGTCACGTTCCTGACGCCTGTCACCACCGTGCGCGGGCCGGGGTCAGTGCGGTGAGGGACCCCGGACGACCCGCCCGGGTGAGCCGCACACCGAGGGAGCGCTCCTGATGTCCACCACGCACGTCGTCGTGACCCTGCTGGCCGCCGCCATGGTCGGCTTCTCCGCCGCCTCCGTCTTCCTCCGCGCCCCGTGGGTCGTGCAGCCGCTGGCCGACTACGGCGTACCCCGCTCGTGGTGGCCCTGGCTCGGCAGCGCCAAGGCCGCCGGCGCGGCGGGACTGGTGGCCGGCCTGTTCGTGCCGGTCGTCGGCGTGCTGGCCGGGATCGGCCTGGTGCTCTACTTCACCGGCGCCGTCGTCACCGTGCTCCGGGCGCGCTCGTACTCGCACATCCCGTTTCCTCTGCTCTACGCGGCGCCGGTGGTCGGCTCCCTGGCGCTGCTGGCCGCCTCCTGAGCGGCGCGGAAGCCCCGGACGCCCCGGACGGCGCGGTCGCGGTGCGGCCGGCCGTCCGGGGCGTCGACGGTTCAGGCGACCTTGACCGGCGCCGACCGCAGTTCGTTGTCGTACGGGAGCGCGTCCCGGGCGTCGAGCAGGTCGGCGACCGCCCGGAAGGAGACCTTGCCGACGGCCAGGTCCTCCGCCGTGACCGTGTAGTCGATGACGAAGCGGGTGCTCTTCCCGCTGTCCGTCGCCGGTACCGAGCGGGTGGACGATCCGACCGGCACGTAGCCGGTGGGGGTGCTCCGCTCGACGGCGACCCGGACGTTCTCGTCGTACCGGGTGTTGCGGACCTGGACCACGACCCCGATGGTCTGCCCCACTCGCGCCGTCGCCGGCACGGTCAGCTTCACGACGGCGACGTCGTGGGTCCGGACCGACACCACGTCGCTCACCGATGCGGTGCGCCCGTCCACGGTGCGTACGGAGAGCCGGACGGTCCAGTTGCCGTCGCCGGGGAACCGGTGCACCGGGTACGGCTCGGTCGACGTCGTCCCGTCGCCGAAGTCCCAGGCGAAGGAGGCGATGCCGGCGCCGGCCGGGTCGTGGGCGGAGCTGCCGAGGCTGACCTGGTCGTACGAGCTGGGCTCGCTCGGGTAGTGGTAGATGTCGACGGTCGGGTCGGCCGCCACGTCGAGCTGGAAGGTGTGCGCGGAGCTGCCGTCCGAGCCCACCTGGAACAGGTACGTCCGGCCGGCCTGCGCCACGAAGGTCAACGGGTCGTAGTCGTAGAGGCGCGTGTAGCCCACCAGGGAGAGCGCGGTCAGCGAGGAACCCGTGTAGGCGGCGATGCCGGCGTAGCCCGGGTTCGTCCGGGCCGTGACCGAGCCGGTGGTCGTCGGCGTGTACGCGTACCAGGCCGTGTAGGCGGAACTGACGTAGAACGAGGGCTCGCCGGCCTCGGCGGTCGCGCCGGCGTAGTCCCGGTTGTCGGCGTAGGGCAGGGCGCCGACCGGGATCGCGTCGGCGAAGTCGTCGTTGGCCGGGGCGACGGCCTGGTCGAGCGAGAACCGCAGCGAACCGCCGATGGTGGTGTCGCCGAAACCGCCGGTGCCGACCATCAGGTGGTACGTCGTGCCCGCGGTGACCGCGAAGCGGATCCTCGACCGTTGGCTGCCGTTGTCGTCGTTGCAGGCCACCTGCGTGAGGGAGCCCTGCTCACCGGTCCAGGCCGAGAGCACCGAGTAGTAGTCGCTGCCGTACGTGTGGGCCTCGACGCGGCCGTCCACGGTCGGAGTGAAGCTGAACCACACGGACCCCCGGTTGGCGCACCCGGTCGGGTCCGTCGGGTCCGTGGTGGCGCCGGTGGTGTCGATGGTGGTGGTGAAGGGAGTGGTCCCCACCGTCGTCGCGGCGGAGAAGTCGTCGTTCGTCGGTGCGGCGTAGGCGGCGGTCTGTCCCGCGACGAGCAGGGCGACCACCCCCGTGAACGCGACGGCGAACCGGGCGACACTGCGTCTGATCACTGAAATCCTCCTGGGCCCCGTATCCCACCTGGATGGTGACCGTCCGACCGTACGGCGACGGGCGCAGCGCCATAGTTAAATGGATCACTGGTTTTGGTTAAGGGGCCCAGGCACGCGAACGGGGCCCGGCGGTCCGACCGGGTGGTCGGCCCGCCGGGCCCCGCAGGGGTACGTCAGAGCGGGCGGTTCGGCTCGCTGACCGGGCCACCGGGGTACGTGGTGGCGGCCGGGTCGGGCACAACCTCGACGTCGGTCACCACGTACTCGGTCTCGGTGGTGGTCGTCGGCGTCCGGTCCTCGTCGTCGCCCGTGCGGTGCTTGGCGGCGGCGATCCCGGCGGCGGCAGCGGCGCC
>NZ_JAEVHN010000068.1:0-17012 GCF_016803375.1 Micromonospora sp. 4G55 | reverse complement strand
TTCGCCGAGCGGGCCGGTCACGGGGCCGCCGCCCGCAGCGCGGTGACCGAGCGGACCAGCTTGCCGGTGGTGGTCCGGGGCAACTGGTCGACCAGGTGCCGGCCGCCCACGGCGAGGTCGAGGTGTCGGTGCGGTTGGCGTAGCGGGCCGGTGCCCGGGTGTTCGCCGAGCGGGCCGGTCACGGGGCCGCCGCCCGCAGCGCGGTGACCGAGCGGACCAGCTTGCCGGTGGTGGTCCGGGGCAACTGGTCGACCAGGTGCAGGGTGCGGGGGCGCTTGTAGCCGGCGAGCCGCTCGGCGAGGAGCTTGTCCAGCACCTCCTCCGACAGCGGGCCGTCGGGTTGCACGTACGCGGTGATGCCGTCGTCGTACAGGACCACGGCGGCGGCCACCCCGGGCAGCCCGGTGAGGGTGGCCTCGACCTCGGTGAGGTCCACCTTCATCCCGCCGATGGAGACCTGCGAGTCGAGCCGGCCCTTGACGGTGACCAGACCGGTCGCCGGGTCGACGGTGCCGGCGTCGCGGGTGTGCAGCCAGCCGTCGGCCCAGCGGGTGGGGTCGCTGAGCCCCACGTACGGCGACGCCGGGCAGCTCACCCAGAGTTCGCCGTCGGACTCGCGGACCTCGATGCCGGGGGCGGGCGCGATCGACGGGCGGTGCCGTCCGTACAGGTCGGTGCCGATCACCCCGACCTCCGTCATCCCGTACATGTTGCCCAGCGGGACGCCGAAGCGGTCGGCGAACGCCTGCGCGGCGGCGGCCGGGACCAGTTCCCCGCCGGTGGTCATCCGCGTGAACTGCGGCAGCGGGCGGTCCGGTCGAGTGGAGGCGAGCAGTCCGATGTGGAAGGGGACGCCGAGCACCGTGGCCGGGGTGTCCTGGGCGGCGACGGCGGCCAGGATCGCCTCGCCGCCGAGCCGCTCCGGCGGGACCAGCTCCACGCCGGCGTGCAGGCCGTAGAGCAGGCCGCCGACCAGGCCGAGCACGTGCACCATGGACGGCAGCAGGATGATCCGCTCGCCGGGCAGCGCCACCCCGTCGATCCGGGTGTAGCGGCGCACCTCGGCGACCAGGTCAGCCGCGGTGCGACCGATCACCTTGGACGGCCCGGTGGAGCCGGAGCTGAGCTGGATCACCGCGTGGCCGCTGGTGGCCGGGGCGTCCGAGTGGGCCGTGACGCCCTCGGTGACGTCGACGAAGATCCGCAGCGCGCCGCCGCCGGTGCGGACCGGTGCGACGACCACCTGCGGGGTGAGCCGGTCCAGCGCCCGGTCCACCTCGTGGTCGGTGAGCCGGTGGTCGAGCAGCACCGCCTGGGCGCCGGTGCGCCAGGTCGCCAGCAGGTTCACCACGTACGCCAGCGACGGCGGCAGCCGCAGCGCGGCGGCGCCGCCGGGGCGCAGTCCGGCCGCGGCGAGACGGGCCTGCGCCTCGCCGACCAGGCGGCGCAGGGTGCCCCGGTCGACCGGCTCCGGCAGACGGAGACAAATGTCGGTCGAATTGCCTGTTAACAATATTTGGTCAACCCAGCTCGGGTCTGTCGCCGTAGAATCTTCCGTCGGACGATCCATGGTCACTGCCGTCCACCGCCCAGCGTCAAATAGGGCGGAATCCGCCCATCAAGTGCGTCTTTCGGGGTGCTGTCGGAACCCTACGACAGGCCGGAAAGCCATTGCTAGATGCAAATGGCTAGATCAGAAAGAGCGGCCGGCCGGATTGCCGACACTCGATCGGACAGGCAGGATCAGGCGCGTCCGCCGGGTCGGGACACCACCGGCCGGGCCGTCGTGCGCCCGGAGTCGACGACGAGGCACCGCAGCGGCCGGTGACCGCCTCGCGGCTCGGTCTTTTCGGCCTGGTCACACACCATTCAGGGACGGAGCACGGCTCGGTTCCCCGAGATGTGCGCCCCGGCAGATCCGGCGGCGGCGCACCGAGCCCGACCCCCGCCCACAACGCCGGTCGCGACCGGACAGCCGTCGCTACGGCATGGCACGATCTGGACAGTTGTCGCTCGAAGTGGACGTGTCGGTCCTCTGCTGGAAATATCCGTACGCTCATCGGCCTTTCGCCTCAGTGGAAATCGCGGGGGAATCGATGAGCGCATGAGTGATTCCCGGGCGTGCGGTGACACGAGCAGGCACATTGGGCTTGTCAGAGATAGTTGAGGCGCGGATGATGTGAGGCCACCACGTGCCGTACCCACGGGGGGAGGTGGCGGGGATGGTAGCCGCGGAGGCAGCTGTCGCACACCGCGCCATGGACGGCCGGCGGTTCCGGCTCAGCGGCCCACTGGACTTCAGCGCGCCGTTCACCTCGGTGGTCGAGCTGACCATCGCCGGCCGGCGGCACGAGCTCACGGCCGGCTCGGTCGGCCTGGCCGACGAACTGGCCCAGGCGCTCGGCGTCGACGACTTCGACGAGAAGCTGACCTATCAGGGTGGCACCCTGTTGACGGCGCGCGCACGGTCGTACGACGCGCAGATCCGGCTGACCGAGGACCGGCTGGTGGCGGCGTGGCGAGGGCGCCGGTACTGCTTCGTCACCCAGCTGTACGGCGCCTCGACGGCGCAGCTGCTCGCGATGCTGCGGACACTGCGGATCACCGAGCACGACGACGGCGTCATCGTGCGCCCCGACACCAGGGTCGGCAGCCGGTTCGCCGCGCCGGCAACGGTGATCAAGCAGGTGCCCGGGCTCGGCCTGCTGGACATGACGCCGCTCACCGCGGAGCGCACGCGACAGCTGCCGTCGTGGCGAGGGTTGCGGACTCAGGCGGGAGAACTCTTCCGGGACACGCTCTCGGACGGCAGGCCCTACTTCGTGCTCGCCGCCGCGGACACCTGGGTGACCGTGCTGCCACTGGCCGACACGGTGCTCGACCGGGTACCGGACCTGGTGGACCGGCTACGCGTCCAGTCGGCCGAGTAGGCCGTCGTGTCCGCTCTGGTGGCCAGCGTCGCGGCGTACACCGTGCTGCTCACCCTGCTCCTCGCCTGCGGTGAGCACCTCTCGAAGCCGGCGACGCTGTCGACAGCGCTGGCCGCCCACCGGGTGGTTCCCGCGCCGGCCACCGTCGCGGCGGTGGTCATCGCGGCCGAGGGCCTGCTCGGCGTGGCCGGAGTCGTCGCCCTGCTCCGCGACGACGGTGGCCGGTTGCTGGGCGTGGTCCTGGCCGGCAGCGTCGCACTGCTCGCCACGTACGCGGGTTACGGCTGGTACGTCCGGTCGACCGGGCGGGCCGTCCCCTGCGGGTGCTCACGGGTCGAGGTGCCGATGACCGGCTGGGTGGTGGCGCGCGCGGCCACGCTCGCCGGCCTGGCCCTGCTCGGATCACTTCTCTCCGGCGCGGTCGTGCCGGTGGGGCGAGCCGGCACCTCACTCACCATCGTCCTGCTCGCCGCGGCGACGTTCACCGCGCTCCTGGCGCACCTGCCCGCCGCCATGCACGACCCGACCCCGGACCGGCCGGCGGCCGGGGTGACCCGAGGAGGCGTACCCGGATGAGTTTCCAGACGAGCGCGCTGATTCTGAGCTGGATCGCGATCCTGCTGCTGGCCCTCGTGGTGTCCGGCCTGGTACGTCAGGTGCACGCCCTGTCCACCGGCACCGTCGGCCGCCCCGGGTCCGTCGGCCTGCGGCCCGGCTCGCCGGCGCCCCGGTTCCGCGACCTGGCGCCGCCGTCCCCGGCCACCCTGGTCCTGCTCTTTCTGGATCCCGCTGCGCGACCTGCGACCAACTGCTCGACGCGGCCGCCGAACACACCCGACGGACCGACGTCGTGCTTCGGGTCCTCTACCGCGACACCGTCCCGCCCCGAGCGGCGGACCTGCCGATGACCGTCCTCGGCGAGCAGGCGGACCTGTTCGACCGGTACGACGCGATCGCCACCCCGTTCGCGGTCGTGATCGACGCGACCGGCCGGATCCGACGCTCCGAGCCCGTCGGCTCCGGGGCGGCCCTGCGCCACCTGCTCGACGAGGTCGACGACCTGTCCGGCGACGACACCGTCCACCCGATCCGACGGGGAGGCACGCGATGACCACCCTCGACGCGGTGCCCGCGCTGCGGGGAACGGACCCGGGTACCGGCACCGCGTCCCGCCGGCGTGCGCCGGCGAGCCGGACCAGGAATGGTCTGACCATGTCCTGGGCGCTGTCCCGCCGCACGCTGCTGCAGGCCGGCACCGCGCTGGGAATGGCCGCGCTGAGCATCTTCCCGGCGGCCCGCCGCGCCTACGCCGACGGATACGACATCTACGGCAGCTGCCCGAGCTACGCCAGCGACCACAACTGTTCCCCCGGCTGCGGCCCGAGCCCGATCTTCGCCGCCGCCTGCAACACCAGCGGGACGAACACGGGCTTCCACAAGAACGACGGCACGACCTGGATCCTGCGGCCGAACCAGTGCTACGCCGGCACGTACGACGGCTGGCTGTGGCGCTACCAGGGCGCGTGCGGCGCGTGCGCCTGCTCGGTGGAGCGCCGCTGCCACGACGGCTACCGGCAGACCAGCTCGGGCTGGGTGCGGTCGATCTGCCGCTGGAACACCGACTGCGGGTGCCTCACCTCAATCGGCTGGCCCAGCACCAGGCGTGGCCAGACCGGCCCGAACGTCTACACGGTGCAGCACCTGCTGACCGCCTGGCACTACTCCACCACGGTGGACGGCAACTTCGGCAGCGGCACCGAGACCAGGGTGAAGCAGTTCCAGTCGGCCAGGGGAATCCCGGCGACCGGCGTCGTCGACGCCCAGACCTGGCCCGCCCTCGTGGCCACGGTGTCGGCCGGCGGCATCACGGTGGGCCGGGTGGTCGACCCCCGGCCGCGGCTGCCCATCGTCGGGGCCACCGCGCACCATCCGTACGCCGGAGACGTCGTGCGTGGCGTGCAGCGGCAACTCAACAAGCACGCGTACGGGCTGACCGTCGACGGGGTCTTCGGTTCGGGGACGGAATCCGCGGTACGGGACTTCCAGCGGCAGAACGGGCTCGACGTCAACGGCGTCGTGGGACAGAGCACCTGGCGGACGCTCACCGGCGGCGCCGTATGACGGGTCAGTCGCCACCCGTACGACCCGTTCGGTGGCTGCGCCGGTGGGCCACCGACCCGCTCGTACCCGTCCTGCTGCTCACCGCCGGCGCGATGCTCGCCGCCGCCTACGGGCACGTGCTCACCTGGGCGGTGGTCGGCGGGCTGGCGGGCTACACGCTCTCCGGCTCGGTTTGAACCCGCAACAGCGCGTACGCGCTAGCCTCGCCCGGGCGGCGAGATCGGCATCCGCAGGGGACGCTCCTCACCCTGTTCGTCCTGGGGCTGCTCGCCGGTGGCCTGCTCAGCGGGGTGGTCCTCGGGGCGCTCTCCGGACTGTCGGCGCCGCTGCCGGTGTCCTGGCGGTACGCGGCCGTCGTGGCGGTGGCGCTGCTGGGAGTGCTCCGGGACGCCAAGGTGGTGCGCATCCCCCTGCCGCAGAATGCCCGTCAGGTGCCGCAGGACGTGCTGCGGCCCAGCCCGCGGCGCGGAGCGCTGCGATTCGGATTCGAACTCGGCACCGGCGTGCGGACGTACCTGTCGGCCACCGCCCCGTACGTGCTCGCGATCGCGATTCTTCTCGCCGGTCAGCGCCTGCAGCTCGCCGCACTCGCCGGTGTCGGTTTCGGCGCGGGGCGCGCCGCCACCCCGCTCATCCGCCGCGCCTCCGGGGCGGTCGAGGGCTGGGACGCCGACCTGCCCGCACGGCTTCGCACCATCACCGTCACCGGATGCGCCGCGCTCGCCGCCGCCTTCGGCCTGCTCTTCCTGCACCAGGTGTAGTGGCCGCGCGACGTCGGCACCGTCGCGATACCGCGACCGGGCCGGCAACGGCCCGGCATGCGCCCCTGGTCCGGCGGACGCACCATCGCCGCCGCGCCCGACGGACTCACCCGTCACCGCTGAGCGTTGAGAAATCCGATGGCGGTGGCGGTCCACCAGCCGGCCTGGGAGGTCACCATGACCAGGGTCGCCGCCAGCAGGACCCCGCGCGGTGGGGCGTTTCCGTTCAGTTCCGCCAACCGCTCCTGCACCTGCCGCGCGTAGAGACCATTGATCGCCACGGCCAACACCGCGACCAGCTTGACGACGGTCCACGGTGCGGACGTGTCGGGGGCGAGAACCACACCGCTGGCCGTCAGGCCGCCCAGGCCGAGCCAGACCGGCGTGTGGACGCCGTACGCGACCTGCACGACGGTCGCCAGCTCCCGGCGTCGTAGCAGCCACATCAGAGCGAACCAGTCCAGCGTCAACACCGCGCCGAAGCCCAGCACCATCGCGGCGAGGTGAGCGAAGAGCGCGACCTGCCGGACGCTCGCACTGGTGCGCAGGTGCGGGGCGCCCAGGAACATCGCCGTCCAGACGACCAGCAGCGCCAGCGCCAGGAGGTGGCACGTGGTCCGGCGCCAGGGCCGGGAGCGGCGCAACCGGGTGACGGGGGCGCTCCCATCCAGAGTTGACATGGCACTCTCCGCAGGTCGGAACCGTCCTACATCGGAATGTCCCGATGTGGTTGCGCGCTTTCCGGGTAGGCCCCGTCCGACACACCGTCCGGGGGCGAGGTCGGTGGATGACGCCGGAGGGGCGTGGGCGGGCCGGGCACCGCGCCGGCCCGCCCACCCGACGTCCCTCGATCGCGCCGTCAGCCCGTCGCGATCCAGCCGGTCATGATGCCCATGACGTTCTCGTGGGGATGGTCGGCCACGTAGTGGGCCGCGACCTCCAGGACATCACCCCGGCGGATGGTCGTGATCGGAGAGCCCGCACAGGGTGGGGCACTGGAGATCTCGGGGTTGCCGTGGGGGTCGATGAACTCCGGTGAGCCACCTGACACCACGGTGACCGCGCATATTCGTTGGCCGGTGGTGACGTTGGTGGTCGTGATGGTCCGGCCGCCGTGGTGCAGGTGACCCTTCATGTAGACGATCCGACCGTTCACCGTCGAGGTCCACCGTGCGGTTCGGGTGACACTTCCGGCGGGGACGTCGAAGGTGGGGTTGAGGCAGCTGACCACGTCCAACCACATCGGGGTGACCGGCGTCAGTCGCCGGGCGGCCTCGCCGGTGACGTAGGTGTACTCGAGGGAGATGTAGACGCTCTTCTCCTCGTGGGCATGGTTCATCAGGTCGTACACCATGCTCCAGCGGTCGCCCGAGTCGATCCGCATGCCGTAGCCGGCGGGCAACGTCACCGGGGTCCGTTCGTTGCCCGTCGAGAACACGCGTTTCGGACCGAGTCCGCCGAGACGGCACACCAGATCCGGCTCACCGAGCTGACCGATGACCGCGTGGTGCAGCATCGGACCGGTGTTGACGTTCGCGTTCCGGCCGTCCTCGTACACCAGGTTCGGCTTGATCGCCGTCACCATGCACCGCTCGCACGGCTTGGCGATGTCGAGGGTCAGTCGGTTCCCGGTGCTGCCCATCTCGTCGTGGGTGTGGCCGGTGGCGGCGGGAAGAGTCCACGGCCCGTACCGGATGGTCCTCGTCTCAGTCGCGCCGATCTGCTGCTCGCGACTGTCCCCGGCGCTCGCCACCGGGATGTCGACGACCGCGGTACCGGCGACGGCGACCGCGAGAGCCACTGTCAATGTCAGCCTACGCACAGACACCATGTCCTCCTTGGGGGCTCCACCCGAACGGCTCCATATACGGACATATATGGCTACTGACCGTTCGGTAACTGGCTTCTGCCAGAATGACCACCACAGCGATCGATGTCAATGGATGGCGAGCCGACCTCCGGCTTGCATCTCGTGCGGGGGCGCAGGGAACTCGACTCGCACCCGAGCCTGAAGACCTGCCTACCTACGCCGGGTCCTCGTCCACCGGCAGCCCGTGCTGGCGGGCGAGCGCCAGCAGGGCGACGCACAGTTGCGGTACGGGCAGCGGCGTCACCGGACCGTCGAACCAGCGCGCCATCGCGGTCCCGCCGACCACGCTCAGCATGAAACGGGCGAGTTCGTCGGCGATGGCCGGGCGGTCGTCGAGGCCGAAGACGTGGCCGAGCGAATCGGTGGCCCACTGCCGCAGGGCCAACCGGTACTGCCGCAGCTCCGCGATGGCCGCGGCACCCATGCCCTCCTCGAGCATGCCGAGACCGAGCAGCAGCCGTAGGTCGTGTGGATGCTGCTCGAACGCGGCGCTGGCGCCGTCGAGGAACGCGGTGAGCCGCTCCCCCACCGTGTCGCCGGGCGGCCGGGTCCCCGGGAGCGAGCCGACGAGGTACTGGCGGGCACGGCGGAGCACGGCGAGGTAGATCCCGTCCTTGCTGCCGAAGTGCCAGTAGATCGAGCTGACCGGCGCCCCGGAGGCGGCGGAAATCTTCGAGATGGAGGCACCGGCGTAGCCGAGCCGCGCCATCAGTGCCGTGGCGGCGTCGAGGATCGCGTCGCGGGAGGGCACCTGGGCGCCGTGGAGGGCGGCGTCCTGCATGGCCTCGAGCCTAGTGCCGCGGCCTTTCACCGGCCTGCTCCGCCGAGGGTCACCTGGTCCAGATCCCTCTGATGAACAGTGGGGACAGCAACGGGCCTACAGGCCCTGCTCCTCACCGGCGTTGACGCTCGCTTCGGATCCTGGCTCGCTCGCGGCGTTGAGCGGCGAGTACATCCGGGTGGCGGGCGTTGGCGTTGCGCCAGCGCAGGTAGGCGTGCAGAGCGCGGGCCAGTGCTGGGTGGCTGGGGTGGTCGGAGCCGGCGACGACGAAGGTGCGCAGCGGTCCGAACTGGGCCTCGATCGGGTTGGCCCAGGAGGCGTAGGTCGGGGTGAAGCACAGCTCGACGTTGTGCCGGGCGGCCCAGGCGCGGATCTTGGCGCCCTTGTGGGCGGACAGGTTGTCCAGGATGACGTAGATCGGCGCACCGTCGGGGCAGGCCGACCGGATCGATTTGAGCGCGGTCAGGGTATTGGCTGCGGACTTGCCTCGGCGTACGACGCCCCACAGCATGTCCTGGCCCACTCTGTAGCAGCCGTGGAACTGCCGTACGCCGTGGCGCTTGTGGTAGTTGGCCGGCAACCGGCGGGGATGGCCCTTGCGGGACCCAGCCGCTGCCGGCGTGCGGGCGGATCGCCAGTGGGCCGAACTCGTCGAAGGCGAACACCCGGTCGGCGAAGCGGGCGGTCACCTCGTCGATGCGGGCCAACTTGGCGTCGCGGTCGGGATCGGTGGACTCCTTCCAGGTCTTGGTCCGTTGGAAGGTGATCTCGTGCTGATGCAGTAACTGCCGCAGTCGCTCCCGGCCGACCGGGACCCGCCGGGTCCCAGTGTTGTGGGCCAGGTGGTCGGCGAGCTTACGGATGCTCCAGCGGGTGAACGGCAGCCCGAAGGTCTCGGGCCGGGTGTTGGCCGTCGTGACGATGAACGCTTCGTCGTCAGGACTGATCTGGCGGGGACGGCCACCCGCCCACCGAGGGTCCAGGCTGGCCATCCCCATCTCGTTGAACCGATGGATGACCTGGCGGACCGAGTCCTCGTCGGCCTGCACCAGCCGGGCAATCGCCGCCACGGTGTTCCCACCGGCCGAGGCCAGCACCACCATCGCCCGACGCAGCCGAATCGCCGAGCCAGTACCTCTTCGAGTGATCCGCAGCAACTGCTGACCCTCCCGGTCAGACAGCCTCCGCACCCGCACAGGTTCTGCCATCCACACAGCGTGAACGTCGACACGCCGCCCGGCCGACAAGCCGAACAGCGTGTCGACCAACACCGTGAACGGTTGTGGTCAGGGCACTAGATCATACGGCGCCGTACCCGCCATACCACCACACCGATCAGGACCGCCGCGACGGCGACGAACAGGGCCGCCTCGATGAGCTGGAACGTCCAGAACCGGTCGGCCGGGTGGTGGATCTCGAACTGCTGGATGCCCCGCGCGTGCAGGAACTGGTTGAGGTTGGTGCCGGCCCGGTTGGCGGCGCCCTCCAGCTCGTAGTACTCGGTCCAGCTCAGCCTGCGCCCGGTGGCGTCTGCGTAGCCGTGTTCGATCATCCAGTCAGCGAAGCTGGGCACGGGCCGGTGCCCCGCCTGGTCCTTCGAGCCGCCGACGGGGACCGGCTCCATGGTGGTGAGCGGGGTGGCGTACGCGGGACGGGCCAACAGCGCCACCGGCATCCGGGCGGCGAGGAACGCCCCGAACGCGACGCCGAACGCGGGCAGGCTGCGCCGCAGGATTGCCCCGGCGGCGGTGGCGACGCCGAACGCGAACAGCGCGTACGCCACCGGAACAAGTCCCTCCAGGTCGAAGGCGTCGTACTGGAACCGCCCTTCCCACGCGTCGAATGGCTGACGGAACCAGGTGAGCACCGCGGTGAACAGCGCGGTGAGCGTGACGGTGACGCCGGCCAGTGCCGCGAGCTTGGCGGCCAGCCAGCGCATCCGCGGCACGGCCTGCGTCCAGGCGAGCTGCCAGGTGCCGCCCTCCAGTTCGCGCGCGAGCAGCGGCGCACCGAGGAACGCACCGATGACGACGGGGACCAGATAGAAGCCCGCCAGGAGGTTCTCGACGTACCCGTACCCCTCGTCGAGCCGGCGGAAGGAGGCCGCGCAGCCCTCGTTGATACCGGCCTCTCCCGCACACCGGGCGGGACCGCCGGGGAACAGGTCGTGGGCCTGCGTCCCGAGCACGAGCAGGGCAATGCCGAACATGCCGACAAGCAGACCCAGGACGCAGACCTCGGTCCGGTGCTGGCGCCAGATCAACCACGTCATGCCGCCACCCCCGACGTGACCGCGGCGCTCGGCTCGGACGGCCGGCGCAGGTACGCCAGCACCAGGTCCTCCAGCGCGACCGGCTGGGCCTGCCAGCCGGGCGCGGTGGTGATTGCGCCGTCGCGTACCAGCAGGGTCGTGTGCCGGTCGCTGTGGACGGCCTCCACGACGGCGCCGGCCCGGTCGAGGTCGGTGGCCGTGCGCGGGCCGACGAGCAGCCGGTGCTCGGCGAGGAGGGTGTCGATGTCACCGGTGAGCGTGACCCGGCCGTGGTTGAGCACGATCAGGTGGTCGCAGACGCGCTCCAGCTCGTGCACGAGGTGGGAGGAGAACAGGACGGTCACCCCGCCTTCGGCGACCGCGCCCATGAGGACCTGGAGGAACTCGTGCCGGGCCAGCGGGTCGAGGCTGGCCACCGGCTCGTCGAGGACGAGCAGGTCCGGTCGCTTCGCCAGGGCCAGGGCCAACGCGACCTGGGCCTGCTGCCCGCCGGAGAGCGTACCGGTTCTGCGGTCGAGTGGGATGCCCAGCTTCGCCAGCCGGCGTTCGGCCAGCCCCTGGTCGAACCGCAGGTTGCAGGCCCGGCCGAAGCGGAGCATCTCGGCGACGGTGAAGCGCTTGTACAGCGGGTGGTCCTGGGCCAGGAACCCGACCCGGGACAGGGTGTGCGGGGTGCTGGCGGTGACGTCGTGGCCGAGGACCTCCACGGTGCCGGTGCTCGGTGCCAGCAACCGACGACCAGGCGCAGCAGCGTGGTCTTGCCCGCGCCGTTCGGCCCGACCAGGGCGATCACGCCGCCGGCCGGCAGGGTCAGGGTGCAGTCGCGCAGCGCCCAGCCCTTCCGGTATCGCTTGCCCACACCGTCGGTGCGCAGCGCGAACTCGGTCTCTGTCACGCCACGTCCTCATTCCTGGTCTGCTGGTGGACGGAAGTAAAAAGCGCGTTGACCGCCTGCTCGTCGAGGCCGGCGGCGTAGGCGCGGCGCAGCCAGGTCGCCAGGCCGCGGCGCAGCGACGTGTACGTCGATGCCGGCATCGCGGCCGACTGCTGTTCATTGACGAACGTGCCCTGGCCGGGCCGGCCGGTGACCAGGTTCTCCTGCTCCATCTGCCGGTACGCCTTGGCGACGGTGTTCGGATTGATCGCCAGGTCCTCGACCACCTCGCGGATGAGCGGGAGGCGGTCGCCGGGTTGGAGGAAGCCCAGCAGCACTGCCTGGCGGACCTGCTGGACGAGTTGCAGGTACGGCGGCACGCCGGAGTGGGTGTCGAGCCGGAAGACGAACACGGTAGCCCCTTACTGCTTTACTAGGGTCATAGTAAAGCAGCAAGTTGGCGGTCAAGAGAGCCGGCGCGCCCGCACGACCGCGGCACCGGATCCGGGCGCACGCCTGCCCCGACCGCCGGCGGGTACCCGCGCGGTCGGGGCGCGGCGGCGACAGTGACAACGGACCAGCGATGTACGCGATGAGGCGGCTGGCCGCGTGGACCGCGGCTGGGGCACGTATCGGTACAGCGTGTCAACCAACACCGTGAACGCTTGTGGTCAGGGCACTAGCTGCGCCGAGATCGGCCCGACCGCCTCCGCAACACGAGCACGATCCCCCCGACGGCGCTGCCGGTGATGGTGGCGATCGCCGGGATTGCGGCCAACGCAGTGGTGCCGATCTCCGACCCGCTGGCCAGGACGATCCAGAGCAACGCGCCGATGGAGATCACCGCGATGACCATCAGCGCCGCGATCAGGATGTTCTCGGTGCCGGTCGTCGCGGCGGCGCGGCAGAATGGACAGCCGGTCCTCCTCCCCCTTCCCGCAGGAGTGCAGATGGTCGCCCTTCGATCCCGCCGCCTGGAGTCCGTCTTCGGCACGACGCTGGACGCCCTCGCGGCCCGCCACATCCACGACCTGGTCCCCTCCGGAGCCCAGGAGTCGGTCGACCTAGACTTCAAGGCCACGCTCTACGGGTGCGCCGACCCCGACAAGCGAGCGCTCGCAGGCGACGTCGTCGAGACGCTGCTGCCCGACGGGACCGAGACGCCGGCGGCCACGGCGTCGCCTCTGCCGTCCGTCGAGCCGACCACGCCGACCGCCACACCGGATCCCGCACCCGCCGGATCCCCATCCGCGATCGGTGGCACCGTCCTCAGTGCGCGCCGCCGAGGTTGAGCACCACCACCCCGGCGATGACCAGGCCGACGCCGACCACCTTGGTCACGCTCAGCGGCTCACCGAGGAAGACCGCGCCGATCGCCACGATCGCCGCGGTGCCGAGCCCGGACCACACGGCGTACGCCACCCCGACCGGAATGTCCCGCACCGCCAGGGCGAGCAGCAGGAACGCCGCCAGGTACGACCCGGCGAGGCCGACCGTCGGCCAGAGCCGGGTGAACCCGTCGGTGGCCTTGAGCAGGCTGGTGCCGAACACCTCGGCGGAGATCGCGAGCAGCAGGAACAGGTACGCCATGCCCGCGATCCTCCGCCATCCCGATCGGCGGCGGATGACCTCGGGGCGCGGCCGCTACTCCTCCGCCGCTCTCGGCGCCGGTGGCGCCCCGCGCAGCACCAGCGCGCTGTTGAATCCGTCGAAGCCGCGCGCGCCCACCAGGGCGACCCGGTGGCGCGGCTGCCGGGGCGTCCGCAGGAAGTCCAGTTCACAGCCGGGCGCCGGCTCCCGGGGCCCGGCCGACGCGGGCAACTCGTCGTGCCGGAAGGCGAGCAGCGCGGTGGCCACGTCCAGCGCCGACCCGCCCTGGTGGGCCCGGCCGGTCAGCGGCTTGTGGGTGGTCACCGGCGGCGGCCGGTCGCCGAAGACGGCGCGCAGCGCCTCGGGCCTCGCCGCGGTCGTAGCGGGGCACGCCCAGCGCGTCTGGCAGCACCACGTCCACCTCGTCGGCGGTGACGCCGGCCCGGTCCAGGGCCAGCCGCATCGCCCGGGCGTACTGGTCCGGGTCGCCGGCGGTGTCGGGGCCGGTGTGGGCGGCGTCGTGGGTGGCCGCCCAGCCGCTGACCTCGCCGTAGATCCGGGCGCCCCGGGCCCGCGCGTGGCCCAGTTCCTCCACCACGAAGACCGCCCCGCCCTCGGCGGGCACGTAGCCGCCGGCCGAGCGGTCGAACGGCCGGTACGCCGCCTCCGGGTCGGCGCCGTCGCTGAGCAGTCCGGAGCGGAGCTGGCAGGCCAGCGCGTACGGGCTCAGCGGGCACTCGGTCGCCCCGGCGATCACCACCGGGGTGCCCCGGCGCACGGTGCGCACCGCGTGGGCGAGGCTGTCCAGGCCGCCGGCGGTCTCGGCGACCAGTACCCCGCACGGCCCCTTGAACTGGTGGTGGATGGAGAGCTGCCCGACGCTGGCGGCGTAGAACCAGGCGATCGACTGGTACGCCCCGACGGTGCGGGACGACCCGCCCCAGAGCCGTTGCAGCTCCCGCTGCCCGAACAGGTTGCCCCCGGACGAGCTGGCCAGGGTGACCGCCCACCCGTACGGATCGGGGGCCCGCTCGGGCAGGCCGGCGTCGGCCAGCGCCAGCCGGGTCGCGGCGAAGCCCAGGTGGGTCCACCGGTCGGTCTGCACGAGCTGCCGGTTGTCGACGTACGCCGCCGCGTCGAAGTCGGCCACCTCGCCGGCGACCCGGGTCGGGTAGCTCGCCGGGTCGAACAGGGTGATCGGCCCGGTGCGCCGGATGCCGTCGCGCACCGTGCGCCAGTGCGCGTCGACGCCGATGCCGCTGGGCGCCACCACCCCGATGCCGGTGACCACCGCCCGGGCGCTCACCCCGCCCGGGCCGGTCACGCCGCCACCGCCAGCCGGCGGAACAGCATCGCGGACTGGAAGCCGCCGAAGCCGCTGCCCACCGAGAGCGCCACGTCCACCGGCGTCTCCCGGGCCACGTTGGGCACGTAGTCCAGGTCGCACTCCGGGTCCCGGGTGGCCCAGTTGGCGGTGGGCGGCACCACGCCGTACTCGATCGCCAGGGCGCAGGCGGCCATCTCGATCGAGCCGATCGCGCCGAGCGAGTGCCCGACCATGCTCTTGATCGAGCTGACCGGCACCCGGTACGCGGCCTCGCCGAGCGCCCGCTTGAACGCCGCCGTCTCGTGCCGGTCGTTCTGCCGGGTGCCGGAGCCGTGCGCGCTGATGTAGGAGACGTCCGACGGGGACAGCCGCGCCTGCCGCAGCGTGTCACTGATGGCCAGCGCCATCTCCACCCCGTCGGGCCGCAGCCCGGTCATGTGGAAGCCGTTGCTGCGGCTGGCGTACCCGGCCAGTTCGCAGTAGACGTGCGCGCCGCGCCGGCGGGCGTGTTCCCACTCCTCCAGCACCAGCACCGCGGCGCCCTCGGCGAGGACGAAGCCGTGCCGGTCGGCGTCGAACGGCCGGGAGGCGTGCGCCGGGTCGTCGTTGTCCGGGCTGGTCGCCTTGATCGCGTCGAACGAGGCGACGGTGACCGGGGAGATGGGCGAGTCGGCGGCCCCGGCGAGCACCATATCGGCCTCGCCGTCGACGATCAGCTGGTGGGCGTACCCGATGGCGTCGATGCCGGAGGTGCAGCCGGTGGAGATCACCTGGGCGGGGCCGTGCAGCCCGTGCCGGCAGGCCACGTCGGCGGCCAGGCTGCTCGGCACCAGGGCCTGGTAGAGGTACGGCCCGCCGAGGGCGTGGTCGACCAGCCAGTGCCGGCCGGAGTCGCTGACCCGGACGTACTCCTGTTCCAGGGCCATGGTGCCGCCGACGGCGGTGCCGAGCACCACCCCGGTCACCTGCCGGTCGGCGTCGGTGAGGTCCAGGCCGCTGTCGGCCAGCGCCTCGGCGGAGCAGGCCAGGGCGAACTGCACGTACCGGTCGGCGCGCTGCCGCTCGGCGAGGCTGAGCCCGGCGGCGTCGGCGTCGAAGTCGCACTCGGCGGCGATCTGGGAGCGGAACGGCGACGGGTCGAAGAAGCTGATCCGCCGGGTCGCCGTCCGCCCCTCGGTGACGGTCTTCCAGAACCTGTCCCGGGTGGCGCCGCCCGGCGCGACCACCCCGACGCCGGTGACGACCGTGCGGCGCCCGGTCACGACGCGCCCCGCTGTTCGACCAGTTCGGTGTCGACGTGGCCGAGTTCCGGGCGGGGGGCGAGGGGGCCCAGGTGGAAGACCACCTCGGCGGGCTCGTCGCCGGTGTTGCGCAGCCGGTGCCGGACGTTGCGCGGCACGAACAGCGCCTCGCCGGCCGCCAGCTCCACCGGCTCGTCGTCCAGGTCGACGGTGATGGCGCCCCGCGCGACGTACAGGAACTCCTCGCTGTACGGGTGGTAGTGCTCGGCGATCCGCTCCCCGCAGGCGAGCGCCGCCACCCCCATGAAGCCCGACGTGCTGCCGACGGTCTTCGGGCCGAGCAGCACCCGCAGCTCGCCGCCGCGGCGCCGGTCGGCGGTCACGTCGCGGGCGGCGACCAGTCCGGTGGTGATCTCACTCATCGTCGCCTCCCGCGTACGCCCGCTCGACGCGCTCCTTGATGACGGCCAGCTGCACCCGGCTGTTCGCGTTGATCCGGGCGGTCATGCCGGCGTTGTCGACCGGTGCGGTCGGCTTCATCGCGAAGTCCTGCACCCAGGTCATCCGGACGCCCTCGGGTTCCTCGGTGTAGCGCCAGTGGATGCGCATGTACTCGAACGGCCCGGTCTCCACCCGGTGCGCCCGCACCTGGCGGCTGGCCGGGTCGGCGGTGCGTTCGCTGACCCAGCTCCAGGCGATCCCGTTCTCGTCGGGGTGCATGGTGAGCCGGAAGCGGACGGTGTCGCCCTCCTGGTGCAGGATCTCCACCGCGGCGTACTCGGTGAACAGGTCGGTCCAGCGCGCCACGTCGTTGGTGATCTCCCAGACCAGCGGCAGGGGCGCGGCGATCACGATGCTGTTCTCGGTGTGGCCGGGTGGCTGGGCGCGGCGGGCGACCAGGTCGGCGACGGCGGGGATGCTGAGCTGTCCGGCCTGCTCGGGGATCTGCACCCGCCACCGGTCGGCCACCACGGCGGAGAGTTCCAGCAGGGCCAGCGAGTCCATGCCCAGCTCCTCGAGCGAGGCGGCGGGGGCGCGGGCGGCCGCGTCGGCGTCCAGGCCGCAGTGCGCCACCAGGATGTCGGTGATCTCGGTGGTGAGCGGCTGGCCGTGGGTGACGGTCATCGGGGTCCTCCTCGGAACGGTCAGGACTGGTCGGTGGCCGGTGCCGCGGTGGCGGCGACCGGACGGGCGGTGGGGCGGGGTCCGGGTACGGTCCCGCCGGTTCGTGCCGGGAGCGCGGCC
>NZ_JAEVHN010000067.1:0-17179 GCF_016803375.1 Micromonospora sp. 4G55 | reverse complement strand
GCGTGGCACGCTGTGTCTCGTGTCCACGCTGCGCGACCTCGCCGAGGAGCACACCCAGCTCCGGCCGGCCGACATCGACCACCTGCACCGGATCGCGGGCAACCCGTGACCAAGACGAGGCTGATCCGCGCCGCCGGACTGCGCTGGCCGGCACGTCGCGGAGAGGTCGGCACGCGGCCCATCAAACCCGGTGCCGACCAGTGGCGGCAACCGGAGCCGGGCGGCCGGCCGGTGGGGTGTGCCGGTCGCCCACCGGGTGTCCGGCTGCGCCGCCGGCTCAGCCGACCCGGGTGAGCAGCGTCACCGGGGCGCCGTCCCCGGCGTACCGGTAGGGCTCCAGCTCGGCGTCCCAGGCGGTGCCGAGCGCCTTGTCCAGGGCGTGCGCCAGCGCCTCCGGGGCGCGGGCGGTCGCCATGATGCTGCGCAGCCGGTCCTCGCCGAGCTGGATGTCGCCGGCCGCGCCGACGGTGGCGCGGAACAGGCCACGGCCGGGGACGTACATGAAGCGCTCACCGTCGGCGCCCGGACTGGGCTCCTCGGTGACCTCGAAACGGATCATGGGCCACTGCCGGAGGGCAGCAGCCAGTTCGGCGCCCGTCCCCGGGCGACCGGTCCACCCGCACTCGGCCCGGCGGGCGCCGGGATCGACGGGCTGGCCCGTCCACTGCAGGTTGACCGGCGCGGCGAGGACGCGCGCGATCGCCCACTCGACGTGCGAGCACACGGCGAGCGGGGTCGAGTGGACGTATACGACGCCACGCGTTGGCACGGTGACCTCCCGGAGACCGAGGTGCGTCTTCCCCTACGACCTCGACCACCCGAGTGGTTCCTGCAACACATGATGACGGTGTGACGGATGGTGCGCTAGCGAATCGGGAAATTCGCCGGGGGGAAATACCCGGACCGGTGACCCGGTTGTGCTCTCCGACAGGCACGGTGGCCGGCCAGGCATCGTGTTCGTGTACAGTTCTGTGGGCGGTTCTGCGCCGTCGTACATCTTCGCGGGCCGAGGCTCATCCGGGCGTCTCCCGCATTCAGCCCCCGGACGTTTTCCGTCCTCCCGTACGTCTTGCAAGGAGTACCTCCGTGGCGAGCAACACCTCTAAGACCGCGCGCGCGTCAGTCCGGGCCGGCCAGGCTGGCCAGGGTGGGGCCCTCAGCGTGCTGGGCGAGTTCAAGTACCTCATCCCGCTCAACGGCGGCAAGCACGCCTACGTGCGGAACCTGACCAACGGCAAGACCGCGCACCTGCGCACCGACTCGGACGCCTTCGTCGAGGAGATCCGGGTGCTGGCCGCCGCCGGCCACGCCGCCAAGATCCGCGCCGAGATCAACAACCTCGCCGCCACCCACCCGGGCGACGGCTGGGACAAGACCGAGAAGCGCCTCGTCGAGGCCGGCGTCTTCGAGGGCTGAGCCCTCCCCCCAAGCGCCACCTGGAACCGCCCGTCGGGTCACCCCGGCGGGCGGTTCCGTCTTTCCCGGGGAGCGAGGCCGGGACCGTAGGCGGGACCGGCGGCTGGTCAGCGGTCGAGGAGGGTGACCTCGCCGGTGGCCAGGTCGTAGACCGCGCCGACCACGTCCACCCGGCCCTCGGCGACGGCCCGGTGAGCAGGGGGTCGGCGCGCAGCGTGGCCACCGTGCGCAGCACGTGCCGGCGTACCGCCATCGGGTGCGCCCGCGGGTCGTCCGCCCCCACCTCGGTCACCGCCGGGGCGATCTGGTCCACCAGGTACGCCAGCGAGCCGCCCGGCCGCTCCCCGGTGCGCAGGGTGTCCACCGCCGAGGCGACCGCCCCGCACCGCTCGTGGCCGAGCACCATCACCAGCGGCACCCCGAGCTGGCCCACGACGTACTCGATGGAGCCGCAGACCGCCCGGTCCAGCACGTGCGCGCCGGTGCGGATCACGCAGATCGACCCGAAGGTCTGGTCGAAGATCGCCTCCAGCGGCACCCGCGAGTCGATGCAGCCCAGCAGCACCGCGTACGGCTGCTGGTCGCCCGAGGCGACGGCTGCGGCGGCGGTGACGTCGTGGCCGTGCACCGGCTGCCCGCTGACGAAGCGGCGGTTGCCGGTCAGCAGCTCGGCCAGCGCGGCCCGGGGCGTCCGGGCCGCTCCCGTGCTCGGACCGGTCATGTCCCCCAGCCTGGTCACGGATCCGGCCGCGCGGGGCGGGATGCGAATCTTCTCACCACCACGGTTGGCGTGGTGTCATGACGGGTAGCCGGTGTTACCGCCGGGTCACCCCGGTACGAGGGGGACCGGACGGCCCGGGGAGGTCACGATGTCGGAGCAGCAGCAGGTACGGCTTCCCGACGACGTGCGCCTGCACGTGGAGGTGACCGGGCCGGCGGACGCCGAGGTCACCGTGATCATGCTGCACGGCTGGACGCTGGACGGGCGGGCCTGGCACCGGCAGCTCGCCGACCTGACGGCCCGCTTCGGCCGGCGGGTCCGGGTGGTGACCTACGACGCCCGCGGGCACGGCCGGTCCAGCTGCATGGCCCTGCGCACGGCGACCCTGGCCCAGCTCGGCGACGACCTCGCCGCGGTGCTCGACGCGGTGGCCCCGGCCGGCAGGGTCGTGCTGGTCGGCCACTCGATGGGCGGGATGACCGTGATGGAGTACGCCCACCGCCACCCCGAGCATTTCGCCGCCCGTACCGCCGGGCTGGTCTTCGTCTCGACCACTGCCGAGGGACACACGCACACGGTCTACGGGCTGTCGCCGCGCATCGCCCGGTTGATCCGGATCGCCGAGACCACCGGCGCCGGGGTGCTGGCCCGCTGCGGCTCCTGGCGCCCGCCACGGGCGCTGCTGCGCGCGCTGCGGCCCAGCATCCGCTGGATGCTCTTCGGTGACCGCTGCGACCCGTCCGACATCCGCCTGGTCACCTCGGCGGTGGCGCGCGCCTCGCTGCGCTCGATCGGCGGGTTCCGCGCCTCGATCGGCGCCCAGCACCGGCTCGAAACCCTGGCCGAGCTGGCCCATCTGCCGGCGGCGGCGCTGGTCGGCGACCGGGACCGGCTCACCCCGCCGCCCTGCGCGGAGTCGATCGCCGCCGCGCTGCCGGTGACCGAGCTGACCGTCTGCCCGGGCGCCGGGCACATGCTGATGATGGAGCGGCCGGACGAGGTGAACGCCGCGCTGGCCGGGGTGCTGCGCCGGGTGCTGTCCGACCCGCCGGAAGCCGGCGCGACGGGAGCCGGCGCCACGGAGATCGGCACATCGGAGAGCAGCACGACTGAGAGCGGCACGACCGACATCGGCACGACCGAGATCGGCGCGACCCGGCCGAGGAAGGCCGCCGCCGGGCCGAGGACGACGGGCGCGACGGAGCCGATCCCGGCCGGCTGAGCGGCCCGTGGAGGGTGGCGGACGTCGCGGGACGCGGCATGGCCCCGAAGGGGGGTGGCAGGCTGCCCGTACCCTCATTCCGCCTGGCGTGCGCCCGCGCCCGGCCGCCGCCGTCGCACAGGAGCCGTCACGTTGACCGACCAGACCACCCTGGAGCAGGAGATCGCCGCCGAGCAGCGGCATCTCGACCGGGTGTACGCCCGCCTCGCCGAACTGCGCCGCTCGGCGGCACAGGCCGAGAAGGAGGGCTACCGGCTGGCCCGGGTGGGCAACTTCGGCGCGCTGGTCGAGCGGGACGCGATGGTCTTCCACGCCGCCCAGCGACGGTACGTGCTGGACGCCGAGCACGAAGGGCTGGTCTTCGGCCGGCTCGACCTGCGGACCGGCCAGGTGCTGCACGTGGGGCGGCTCGGGGTGCGGGGCGAGAACGCCGAGACGCTGGTGGTCGACTGGCGCGCCCCGGCCGCCGCCGCGTTCTACCAGGCGACCCCGGCCGAGCCGCTGGGCGTGGTGCGGCGACGCACCATCCAGTCGTCGGCCGAGAAGGTCACCCGGATCGAGGACGACCTGCTCGACCCGGAGTCGGCGCCGGCCGAGATGGCGGTGGTCGGTGACGGGGCCCTGCTGGCGACCCTGTCCCGGGCGACCGGCCGGGGAATGCGCGACATCGTGGCCACCATCCAGCGGGAGCAGGACGAGGCGATCCGCTCCCCCGGCTCCGGGGTCACCATCGTCTCCGGCGGCCCGGGCACCGGCAAGACGGCGGTCGCGCTGCACCGGGCGGCGTACCTGCTCTATTCCGACCGCAGCCGGTACGCCGGCGGCGGCATCCTGGTGGTCGGCCCGTCCTCGGTCTTCGTGGAGTACATCGCCTCGGTGCTGCCCTCGCTCGGCGAGGAGACCGCCACGCTGCACTCGCTGGGCTCGCTCTTCCCGGGCATGTCGGCGACCCGGACCGACCCGCCGGAGGTGGCGGCGGTGAAGGGCTCGCTGCGGATGCGGAAGGTGCTGGAGCGGGCGGTACGCGACGCGGTGCCGGACGGGCCGGACGAGCTGCGCCTGCTCTACCGGGGCGAGCTGCTCCGGCTGGAGCGCCGCGAGCTGGACGGCGTCCGGGACCGGGCGCTGTCCCGGGGCGCGCGCCGCAACGAGGTACGGCGGGTGGCCTTCGACGCGGTGCTCGCGGCGCTGTACGCCCAGGCCCGCCGGCTGGGCGTCCCCCGGCTGCCGGAGCAGCGCGCCTTCGAGGACGAGATCATCGACGGCCGGAGTTCCGCGAGTTCCTCAAGGCGTGGTGGCCCCGGCTGCACCCCGCGGCACGTGCTGGGCTGGCTGGCCCGGCCGGAGCGGCTGCGCCGGTACGCCGGCGGCATCCTGTCCCGGGCGGAGACCGCGCTGCTGGTCGAGGCGTACCGGGTGCTGGACGCGCAGGGGCTGACGGTGGCCGACATCGCCCTGCTCGACGAGCTGGACGCGCTGCTCGGCAAGCCGGTGCAGCGGGCCCGGGCCAAGCGCGACCCGTACCAGTTGGCCGGCGGCGTGCGCGAGCTGAGCACGTTCGCCGACCGGCAGCGGGCCGCCCGGGCGGCGGCCCGGGAACGCCCGGAGGACTACCGCGACTACGCGCACGTGGTGGTGGACGAGTCGCAGGACGTCTCGCCGATGCAGTGGCGGATGGTCGGCCGGCGCGGCCGGCTCGCCTCCTGGACCGTGGTGGGCGACCCGGCGCAGACCGCCTGGACCGGTGACCCGCAGGAGCTGGACCGGGCCCGGGACCAGGCGCTCGGCCGGCGCCGGCGGCACCGCTTCGCGCTGACCACGAACTACCGCAACTCAGCGGAGATCTTCGCGGTGGCGGCGGCGGAGATCCGCCGGCTCTACCCCGACCTGCAGCTGCCGACGGCGGTCCGCTCCACCGGCGTGGAGCCGGTCGCGCTGACCGTCGCCGCCGACGGGCTGCCGGCGGCGACCGTGCAGGCGGTGGACGCGCTGCTCACCGAGGTGGAGGGCACGGTCGGCGTGATCACGCCGGTGCCGCGCCGCGACGAGGTGGCCGGCTGGCTGGACGGGCACGGCGGCTCCCGGCTCCAGGTGGTGACCAGCCTCCAGGCCAAGGGCATGGAGTACGACGGCGTCGTGCTCATCGCCCCGAGCGAGATCCGGGCCGACCCCGGCTCGGGCGTGCGCACCCTCTACGTCGCCCTCTCCCGCGCCACCCAGCGCCTCACCACCATCGACCCCACACCCTGACCCCCGCCCCACCCCGGCCGTCAAGCCGCTCCCGCGTCGCCGCGGACCGCGCACTTTCAGAGAAGAAGGGGCCTCGGAGCGCAAAATAGCCACGCTTTCTCGGAAAGTGCGGGCGCGGCATGGCCGTGGGGGTTAGTTGCATACATAGCGATGTGAGCATAGATTGGGTTCGGGCCGGCGGGGCGACGGAGGGTGTGGGCGTGGGCGCAGGTCATGACCACCACGGGTCGGTCTCGAACGCGGCGCACCGGCACCGGGGGCGGCTCTGGGCGGCCTTCGCGTTGCTCGCCGCGCTGATGGTGGTCGAGGCGGTCACCGCGTTCGGCACCGGCTCGCTGGCCCTGCTCTCCGACGCCGGGCACATGTTCACCGACGTGCTCGGCATCGGCATGGCGCTGGCCGCCATCACCGCCACCCGGCACGGCGACCGGGACCCGCAGCGCACCTTCGGGCTCTACCGGCTCGAGGTGCTGGCCGCGCTCGCCAACGCCGCCCTGCTCAGCGGGGTGGCGATCTACGTGCTGATCGAGGCGGTCCGCCGGTTCGGCGACCCGCCGGAGGTGCGGACCGGGCCGATGCTGGCGGTGGCGGTGCTCGGCCTGCTGGCCAACCTCGTCGCGTTCGCGCTGCTGCGCGAGGGGGCGCGGGAGAGCATCAACCTGCGCGGGGCGTACCTGGAGGTGCTCGGCGACCTGCTCGGCTCGCTGGGCGTGATCGGGGCCGCGCTGCTCATCGCCGGCACCGGCTGGTGGTGGGCCGACCCGGCGGTGGCGGTCGCGATCGGCCTGTTCATCCTTCCCCGCACCTGGCGGCTCGGCCGCGCGGCGGTGCGCATCCTGGTCCAGGCCGCCCCGGAGCATCTCCAGGTGACCGCCGTGCACGACCGGCTGACCGCCGTCCCCGGCGTCGCCGAGGTGCACGACCTGCACGTCTGGACGCTCACCTCCGGCATGGAGGTCGCCTCCGCCCACCTCACCATGGTCCCCGGCGCCGAGGTCGGCACGGTGCTCGCCGCCGCCCGCACCGCCCTGCACGAGGACTTCCACATCGAGCACGCCACCCTCCAGATCGAGCCGGGGGCCGCCCCCGGCGCCTGTGGGCAGGTCGAGTGGTGACAAAATCGGACACCTATTGTCCGGTTGTGCCACCTACACCACGATTCACTCCAGTACCCTCAGTCACGAAACGGGCGGGTGTCACACCCGTACCGGTAGGCTCGGTCCCGGCCTCCGCCAGGCGGCACCCTCCGGTGCCGGCGGTGGCCGTCGCCTAATCGCCTGCCAGGGCGAGCCGGGGAACCATGTTCGTGGGGTGCATCCGCGTCAGCGGTAGGGATCTTCCGTCCCGAACCCGTCAGCTAACCCGGTCGGCGGCTGACGGAAGGACATGTGCATGCACGTACGACGTACCACCGCACGGCTGGTGGCCGCGGTCGTCGCGACGCTCGCCCTCGGGGTGTCGTCCGCGCCGGTCCCGGCGACGGCCGCTCCCCCCGCCACCGGGCTCGCCGCCGCCCCCGGCAACGACGAGGAGGGCGGCACCCCGGCACTGCGCGCCCAGCTCGACGCAGCCAGCAAGGGCTGGATCGACGCCAAGGCCGCGCTGGAACGCTCCACCAAGCGGCAGCAGGAACTCAACAACCAGCTCAAGACGATGGAGTCGGAGCTGACCGTCCGGCAGGGCAAGGTCGGCGAGATCGCCGGCGTGGCGTACCGGACCGGGCGACTCGGGCCGGTGTCGGCGCTGCTCAACAGCTCCAGCCCGGAAGGCTTCCTGGACCGGGCGGCGGCGCTGGAGACGGTGGCTTCCAACGAGGACCGGGAGCTGCGCAACCTGATCCGGACCCGCGACGAGGCCACCCGCACCCGGGGCGCGCTCGACAAGGAGCTCGTCGAGCAGCGCAAGCAGGTCGCGGTGATGGCCAAGCGCAAGCAGCAGGCCGAACGGGCCCTGGCGGTGGCCGCCGCCGACAAGCCCGCCGCCAGCGCCGGCGGCGGCTCCAACGCGGGGACCTCCACCGCCAACGCCAAGGCGGCGCCGCGCAACCCCGACGGCTCCTGGCCGTCGGAGTCGTGCAGCGTCAACGACCCCACCCCGGCCAACGGCTGCATCACCCCGCGCATGCTCAACGCGCTGCAGCAGGCTCAGGCGGCCGGCTTCACCCGGTACGTCTCCTGCTACCGCCCCAGCGGCTCCGGCGAGCACCCCAAGGGCCGGGCCTGCGACTTCGCGGCGCAGAAGAGCGGCTTCGGCGGCGACGCGACCGGCGGCGACAAGACGTACGGCAACAACCTGGCCGCGTACTTCATCCGCAACTCCGACCGGCTCGCCGTGCTCTACGTGATCTGGTACCGGCAGATCTGGCTGCCCAGCAGCGGGTGGAAGTCGTACAGCGGGGCCGGCGGGGACCCGTCCAGCGACCACACCAACCACGTGCACCTGTCGGTCTACTGACCGACCCGCGGCGGGGCCCGTCCGAGGCGGACGGGCCCCGTCGTACGCGCGTCGACGTACCCGGGATGTCGTCGACCGGCCCACGACGCAGCGCGACGGCCGGGCGAGCATCAAGGCATGACCCGACTCTCCCCCGACGGCCGCAAGACCCTGCTCACCCTGCACCTGGTGACCGCGCTGGGCTGGCTCGGCGCGGACCTCGTGCTGCTCACCCTCGGCATCGCCGGGCTGCGCGGCGCCGACCCGGAGGTGGTCTACCCGGCGGCGGCGCTGGTCGCGACCTGGCTCTTCGCGCCGCTGAGCGTGCTGGTCTGGGTGGTCGGCGTGACCAGCGCGCTGCTGACCCCCTGGGGACTGCTGCGCTGGCGTTGGGTGGTGGTCAAGCTGGTGCTCACCACGGTGATGATCGGCCTGGTGCTCTTCGCGCTGACGCCGAACCTGCGCGCCGCCGCCGGACCGGACGCCACCGCGCACCAGCGCATCGACGTGGTGGTCGCCCCCGCGGTCTCCACCGGCCTGCTGGTCACCATGACCGTGATCTCCACCTGGAAGCCGTGGGGCCGCAACCGCCGGGCTGTCCCGCCGCCCCGCCGGACGGCGGCACCCGCCGGCCGCCGCTGACTGGACCGGGGGGGGTCAGCTCGGGACCGGGCCGCCGTCGGCCTTCCGGTCCAGCACCGGGCCGAGCCGGCTGGCCAGGCCCAGGTGCGCGGCCCGGGCCTGGCGGAACGCGTACCCGAACAGCGGCGCCGGCGCGGAGAGGGTGATCTCCACGTCGATCCGCAGCACGTCGCCCTCCTCCTGGAGCCGGGTGTGGTTGCGCACGGTCGTGCCGGGCTGCTGCCGGGCCACCGTGACGATCTCGTCGTCGGAGACCACCAGGACGTCGGCCTGGTAGGTGACCGGGAACCGCAGCGGCCCCAGCTCCAGCCGGTCGGTGATGGCGTAGCTGGCCCGCGCGCCCGGACGGGTCGGCAGCCGGCGCACCCGGACGATCAGCGGATGCAGCTCCTCCTGCCGGGCGGGATCGCTCAACAGCGCCACCGCGTCCGCCCGTGAGCAGCGCGCCTGCACCGTGTAGCTGAACGACTCCCGCCGGACCACTCCACCCTCCACCCCTCGTCGGTCGCCCGATCGTCCCGTACGACGGCCGGGCTGGCAATCGCAGGCGGCATGACGGTGCCCCGGCGGGGAATCCGGCCGGCGACGGCCACGGGAGGCGGGGCATGGACGGGTACGACGGATGAGCGGGCACGTGATGGTCTTCGCTCCGACGCCACGGCTGACGGTGACCGTCGACCAGCCCAGCGACCAGCCGGAACTGCACCTGCACCCGGGCGGGCAGGGCGTCTGGCAGGCCCGGATGATCATGTCGCTGGGGGTGCCGGTGGTGCTCTGCACGACGCTCGGCGGCGAGCTCGGGCAGGTGCTGGAGCCGCTGCTGGCCACCGAGGGGGTGGACCTGCGGGTGGTGCGGCGCGACTCGTGCAGCGGCGGCTACGTGCACGACCGGCGCGACGGCACCCGGCACGAGATCGTCGACGTGGTCGGCGCGCCGCTGAGCCGGCACGAGCTGGACGAGCTCTACAACCTCTCGCTCGGTGAGGGGCTGCGGGCCCCGGTGAGCGTGCTCAGCGGCCCCAACGAACCCTCGCTCGTCCCGGCCGACCTCTACCGCCGCTTCGCCGCCGACCTGGGCGCCAACGGCGGCCGGGTGGTGGTGGACCTCGCCGGCGAGCACCTGACCGCCGTGCTGGCCAGCGGGGTGTTCTTCCTCAAGGTCAGCCACGAGGAGCTGATCGCCGACGGGCGGTCCACCGGCGCGGAGGAGGACGAACTCACCCGCGCCATGTACGACCTGCACGCCTCCGGCGCCGAGAACGTGGTGGTCAGCCGGGCCGACCGGCCGGCGCTCGCCCTGGTCGACGGGGAGGTGTTCGAGGTGGAGATGCCCCGGCTGGAGGCGGCCGACCCGCGCGGGGCCGGCGACTCGATGACCGCCGGGGTGGCGCCGTGGTCGCCGGCGGCGGCGACGTGCGTACCGCGATCCGCACCGGCGCGGCGGCCGGGGCGCTGAACGTCACCCGGCACGGGCTGGGCACCGGCCGGCTGGACACCATCGCCGGCCTGGTCGACCGGGTCCGCCTGGTGCCGGCCGCAGCCGGCCGCAGGAGCGGACCACCCCGGACGAGCTGGCCGACCGGGCGGTGGACCGGTGACGCTGCGGGTGCTGGTCACCAACGACGACGGGATCGCCGCGCCGGGCATCCTGGCGCTGGCCCGGGCGGCGGCCGAGCGTGGCCTGGACGTGGTGGTGGCCGCTCCGCTGGAGGAGGCGAGCGGCACGAGCGCCTCGATGACCGCCGTGGAGCGGGAGGGGCACGTGGTGGTGCGCGACCATCCGCTGCCGGAGCTGCCCGGGGTGCCCGCGTACGGGGTCGGCGGGTCGCCCGGCTTCATCGCGCTGATCGCCGTGCACGGGGCCTTCGGGCCGCCGCCGACGGTGCTGCTCTCCGGGATCAACCGGGGCGCCAACGCCGGCCGGGCGGTGCTGCACTCCGGCACGGTCGGCGCGGCCTTCACCGCCGCCGCCAACGGCTGCCGCGCCATGGCCGTCTCGCTGGACGTGCTCTCCGTCGGCGAGGCCACCGCCGTCAGCGGCGGGGCCGCGGTCTCCGCCGCCGCCCGGGTACGCGACGCGGAGCGGCACTGGGACACCGCCGCCCGGGTGGCGCTGGACCTGCTGCCCCGGCTGACCGCCGGGCCGGTGGAGAGCGTGCTCAATGTCAACGCCCCGGACCTGCCGCACGGGCGGCTGCGCGGCGTGCGGCGGGGCACCCTGGCCAGCTTCGGCCAGGTGCAGATGACGGTGGCCGAGTCCGGGCACGGCTTCGTACGGACCTCGCTGGAGGAGCCGGGGCAGGCCGTGCAGCCCGGCACCGACCTGGCCCTGCTGGCCGCCGGGTACGCCTCCGTCACCGCCGTCCGGGCGGTCACCGAGGTCGCCGACGTGGACCTCTCCGGTCTGGGCGGCGACTGACCGCGCCACGTGGGGGCCGGCGGTGCCGGCGTCAGGCGCCGGGGAGGACCTCGGGGGTCGGGGCCGCATGGCCGGCGAAGTAGGGCTCCGGCGCGCCGAAGAGGCCGAGCAGGCCGGTGACCCAGAGCTGCCGGTGGACGAACCGGCTGGGCTCGGTGACCACCAGCTTGACGCCGCTCACCTCGGCCGTCTGGAACCCGGCCACCATGGCGCTGATGCCGACGGAGTCGATGAAGGTGACGAGTCGCATGTTCAGCTCGATCCGGGACGGACGGCCCTTCGCGAGCACCTCGGCGATCGCCTCACGCACCTCGTACGCGGTGTCGACGTCGATCTCCCCTCGCGGAGCGATCTCCATGACACCACCCGGCAGAACCGACTTCACGATCGACAGGCTCACGCGAGCACCTCCACTCGCCCGTCAACGGGCGCCTCATCAGTACGCGGGCCGCGACCGAGAGTATTCCTCCGACGGCCTCGGTCGCCACCCCCCGGGGTGAGCAATTCGCGGATCCGGACGGACCGGACCGTTTTCCCCCGAGTTGTTCCTGGTCCCGTTCATTCCAACGAGCGACCGGGTTCGGCCGCTCCAACCGACCCAGGGTAGCGACCCCGGTCCAGTCGTTTCCGTACCCGGCTCGCCCGGCGAGCCCCGGTGCGCGCCGATCCTCCGGTGTTGCCCGACCCGCCTAGGGTCGGCGGGCGAGGGTTCCACCACGACGGAAGGAACGATCGATGCTCAAGAGACTGCTCGGCCTGGCCGGTGTCGGCGCGCTGCTCGCTCTCGTACTGGCCTGCGGCTTCGGCGGCGGGGACGACGACGATGACGATGACGATGACGATTTCGCCCGCGGCGTCGCGGTGGTCATGGTCCGCTGAGGTTCCGACCCGGGTTTGCGGCGCGTCCCGGATGGGCACTGGCGGGACAGGCGACCGTGACGCGCCGCAGACGTCGACGTCCGAAGTGGCCGTAGACTTCGGCACCCCGAGGAGGTACCCATGTTCGGCAGCAACCTGCTGGAGCGCCGCAGCAAGCCGGAGCGGATCGCCGACCAGGCCTGGCAGCAGCTGGTCTCGGCGGTCGGTTCTGCCGGTGACAGCGTGCGGGACACGGCGCGGTCGGTCCGCGGCGGCACCCACCTTTCCGACGCCGGTGACCTGGTGGGCTCGGCGGCCGACGAGGCCCGGCGTCGGGCCACACTCGCCTTCGACGCGCTCGCCGGGCGCCGTCCGGCCCTGCCGTGGACGCTGCTGATCAGCGCGGCGCTGGTCGGGGCCGCGATCGGTTGGGCCGCCGGGACGCCGCGCGGGCCGCCGGCAGCCGGGACGGTCGGGCCGTCGACGACATCGAGTTCGTCGACGTGGACCGGCCGAACTCACCGGTCGGCCTCGACGGCTGACCGACGGCACGCCGGGGACTGCCCGGTTGGATCAGAACGACGTGGCGGTGTCCGGGACTCCGGGCACCGCCACGTCGCGTGGCACGGTCGGTCGCGCCGGCCGGGTCAGCGGCTGGTGCAGGTGACCGCCGGTACGCCGGTGCTGCCGCTCGAGCTGCCGAGGAAGCCGACGCTGGTGGTGGCGCCGGCGCCGAGCGCGCCGTTCCAGCCGGCGTCCCGGACCGACACGGCGGCGCCGGTCTGGGTGTACGAGCCGCCCCAGAGCTGGGTGACCTGCTGCCCGTCGGCGAAGGTCCAGCCCAGCGTCCAGCCGGCGATCGGCGCGGTGCCGGAGTTGCGCACCACCACCTCGCCCTGGAAGCCGCCCTGCCACGACCCGGTCACCCGGTATGTGGCCGCGCAGCCGCTCGACGGGGTGGTCGGTGACGGGCTCGGCGACGTCGGCGTCGGAGTGGGGCTGGGTGAGGTCGGGGTCGGCGTCGGGCTGGTCGGGGTGGGGCTCGGGGTGCCGCCGAGCCGGTCGGCGACGAGGATGCCGCGCCCGTTGGTGCCCAGGTACACCCGGCCGTGGACCCGGGGGTCGCCGGTCAGCGCCTCGCCCGCGTTGCCGTACTGGTGCTGGTCGTCGTTGATCCGCACCCAGCCGCCGCCGGCGTTGTCCGAGCGGTACACGCCGGCCTTGCCGTCCACCGCGCCGACCAGGAACACCGCCGGATACGTCTGCCCGGGCGCCGCCCTGCCGAAGCCGACGTTGACCGACGAGCTGACGGCGCCCAGCCTGGTGAAGCTGGCCCCGGCGTCGGTGGAGCGCCACAGTCCGCCCTCACCGGCCAGCCAGATGTCGCCCTCCCGGCCGGGCAGCGCCTTGAACTTGACGCTGCCGGCGCTCGGCAGCCCGGTGGCGGCCGACGCGGTGAAGCTGGCCCCGCCGTTGGTGCTGACGTAGAACCTGCCGCCGCTGAAGCCGTAGAACCGGTTCGGGTTGACCCGGTCGGACTCGATCACCGCGTTGGCCGGGATGCCGGTGGCGGCGGTCCACGAGGCGCCGAAGCCGACCGAACGGACGACCTGCTGCCCGGCATCGCCCGGTGCCCAGACGAACTGGCTGCCGTCGGCCGACGCGGCGACCGTGCCGCCGCTGTCGACCCCGGACGGCTCGCCGCCCTGGAACCAGTTCGCCCCGCCGTCGGTGGAGAAGGCGACGTGGCTGTCGCCCGGCCGGTCCGAGTCGGTGACGTTACCGGCCCGCACCATGACCGCCGGCTTGGTCTCGGCGTAGTCCAGGCTGGTGGTGCTGGTGAACCCCGGCTGGGTGAACATCATCGACGGGACCGCGGCGAGGTCGGTGTGGCGGAAGCCGCCGATGTCGCCGAGCGCGCTGACCAGCGGCGCGCCGGAGGGCGGGCTGATCAGGTCGAGGACGGCGGTCTCCTCCAGCCCCTTGACCATCGGCTTGATGGTGAACTGCCCGCCGGTGTCCCACCTGGTGAGGTCGGTGCTGCCGTAGATGGTCGCGCCGGTGCCGTACAGGAAGCGGTTCGAGTCGAACGGGTCGATCTCCACCGACTCGTTCATCCAGCCCAGCTTCGGGGTCTCCTCGGGCGGGGACGGGTTGAGGCCGAAGGTCAGCCACGGCACCGAGCTGACGTCCATGGTGTAGCGCCTGGTCCGGTTCGGGTAGCTGCCGAACTCCCAGATCCGGGTCCAGGTGGCGCCGCCGTCGGTGCTGCGGAAGAAGATCGCGTCCGGCCACCAGGAGACCTGGGTGGCGACCATCAGGGTGTTCGGCCGCTGCCGATCGATGGTCAGGCCGGAGTAGCCGAAGTAGTCGTCGGCGCTGGTGGACGGGATCGGGCTGATCCGGGTCCACGCGCCGGTCGCCCGGTTGAACTTCCACACGTCGCCCTTGCCGCCGTCGTACGGGCCGCCGGTGTCGCTGGTGGCGATGTAGAGGAAGCCGCCGACCGGGTCGACGACGCCCTTGTGGGCCAGGTACCCGGTGGGCTGGCCGGCGATCCGTTCCCAGGTGGCGCCCGCGTCGGTGCTGCGGTAGACCGGGTTCTCCTTGTCGGCCACGCCGACGTAGATGGTCTTCGTGGCGGTGCCGGCGGTGCCGGTGCTCTTGTCGAAGCTCACCCAGGTCAGACCCTGGTTCTGGCCGTTGTAGCCGGCCGGGTCGCTGGGGTCGGCCCGGTAGTTGCCGACGTTGGGAAAGTTCGCCACCTTCGCCCAGGTCGCCCCGAAGTCGGTGCTGCGCCACAGGCCGTTGCCGCCCTCGGCGCCGTAGTACAGGACGCTGTTGCGGTTGGGGTCGACGGCCAGCCGCTCCCCCATGCCCCGGCCGGGCATGTTGCCGCCGTTCTTGAACGGCAGCTCGGTGACCTGCCAGCTGGCGCCCTTGTCCGCGGAGCGCAGGATCGCGCCGTTGTTCGGGTCCCAGTCGTTGGTGTACATGCCGACCGCCGCGTACACCCGGTTGGTCTGCACCGGGTCGGTGGCCAGGCTGACCACGCCGTTGTAGCCCCACCGGTCCGGGCCCACCCAGTCCAGCAGCGGCGTCCACGACTGGCTGGCCTGCTCCCAGCGGTACGCGCCGCCGATGTCGGTGCGGGCGTAGATCAGGTTCTTCTCGGTCTGGTTGAAGACGATGCCGGGGACGAAGCCGCCGCCGTCGACCCGGACGTTGCGCCAGCTGTACGGCTCGGCGGCGGCCGCCGCGGCCGGGGTGGACGGTGCGACGGTGAACTGCACGGCCACGACGGCCGTGGCGGCGGCGAGCACGGACGTGACCGCGCCGGCGAGACTTCTCCGCATCTGCGGTTCCTCTCGGGGATTGCCAGGGTGGTGGGGACGCGACGTCCCGGGGACGTCGACGGGCGCGAAGAGCTGCCCTGGCTCCCCGCCGGCACGCTGGCTCCCGCTTGCCGAGGCACATTCACCCTAACCGCTGCGGCGGCCTCTGTGGAAGCGCTCCCAGTCAGCTCGCCCGGTCGAGGTGGTAGACCACCGCGTCGCCGACCCGCTCGCGGTGGACCCCCAGCCCCTCGACCGGACGGGCCGCCGCGCCCTGCCACGGCGTGCCGGTCGCGTACCGCGGCAGCAGCACCACCGTGCGCACGCCGGCCGCCCGCAGGTACGCCACCGACCCGGCGTCCGGGAAACCCGTGCCGGCCGCGCGGATCCGCTGCTGACTGTCCGGAGTGAACGAGGCCAGCCCGTTGACCGTGGACGGGAAGCCGTCGTCGACCAGAGCATCACGTGGTAGTCGCGGATGCCGCCCAGCGGCAGCACCAGCACCGGGCCCGCGACGCCGCGCAACGCCACCGGCTGCGCCGGCACCGGCACGTGCGGGGTCCGGTTCACCCCCTCCGCCAGCACCAGCAGCGCCGGGAGCACCAGCGCCACCCGCCCCCACCGACGCCAGTCCCTGCGACCGGCCCCGGCCGGCGGCGACTCCCGGACCGTCAGCGCCCCGGCGGCCAGCACGCCCAGCAGCAGCGTCGTCCAGAGCACCAGCCGGCCCGGGGTGCGCAGGGCGTCCCAGCCCGGCAGGTGCCGCATCAGGGTCAGGTAGCCCGGGTCGCCGTCGCCGCCGAAACTGGTCCCCGCCGCGAGGGCGAGGCTGACCAGCACCCCGGCGGCCAACGCGACCCGCTGCCACACCCGCCAGGCCGAGAAGACCAGCCCGGCCACCGCCAGCGCGATCAGCACCACGCCGGGCAGCAGGGTCATCTCTCCCGGGAAGCCGAGCGTCGCCCGTTCCGCGCCGTGCCGCTCGCCCCCACAGCCACGACTCCGTCGGCGCCGTCAGGAAACCACGGGCCGGCGGGGAGAACATCGCCACCTGCGCGGCCGTTCGCCGGCCGGCCGGATGGCGGGCCACCACCTCCAGGTACGGCGCCGCCATCAGCAGGCTCACCCCGGCGAACCCGGTGACCCGGCCAGATCGGCCAGGAGCAGGCCGCGCGGAACCGCCGGCCGGGACCGGCGCCGCCACCAGGTGACGGCGTACGCCCCGGCGACGGCGAGGCCGAGCAGACCCAGGACGTACGCGAACGGCAGGCCGATGCCGAAGCCCAGGGTGACCTGCCAGGCGGCGACCGCCCAGCCGGCCCCCGCCCAGCCCGGACGGACCCGGTCGGGCCGGTACCCGTGGCGCAGCGACCAGCCGTGGCCCCGGGCCAGCATGGCCAGCGCGAGGGCCACCCCGCCGATGCCGAGCACGTGCAGGTGCCCAGCCTGGGCCAGCTTCCACGGCGCGTACGCGAACGACGCCCCGGCCACCGCCGCCCCGGCCCGTCCGGCCCCCAACTGCCGCGACAGCGCGTAGGCCCCGACGAAGGCGAGCGCGTGCACCAGCACGTAGAGCAGGTTGTAGCGGACGACGGCGGCCACCGGCCCCTCGCCGACCAGCGCGAACGGGGCGAAGCCCAGCAGGGTGTCGGAGTAGGCGTAGGTGTACGGCTCGGGAAAGAACGTGTTCGAGTGCCAGAGGTGGGCCGGGTCGGTGCGCAGCGCGTGCCCGCCCCAGGCGACCTGCCACGCCTGCAGGGTCGGGTCGCCGGTGTCCTGCGGGAGGGGTGCCGGCCGGGTCGCGCAGCGTCGGCCAGGTCAGCGCGGCGGACAGCGGCAGTGACGCGAGCACCACGAGGGTCCACTCGTGCCGGGCAACCCGC
>NZ_JAEVHN010000066.1:0-17267 GCF_016803375.1 Micromonospora sp. 4G55 | reverse complement strand
CGGCGCTGCCGTGCGGGCCGGGGCGCTGCTGCGGCTGGCGGAGAACGTGGTGCTGCTGCCCGGCGCGCTCGACGACGCGGTGAGGGTGCTGGCCGGGCTGCCGCAGCCGTTCACGCTCAGCGCCGCCCGGCAGGCGTTGGACACCACCCGGCGGGTCGCCGTGCCGCTGTTGGAGCTGCTGGACCGGCGCGGCGCCACCCGCCGGCTGCCCGACGACGTCCGCGAGGTGGTCGGCCGGCCGTCGTGACCTGCGCCGGGCCCGGTGGGGTGGGCTGGTGCCGCGGGCTGGCCGGAAGCCGCACCGGGACGGGCGCCGGGTCGCCTACCGTGACGCCATGGACCCATCGGCGGTCTGGCGGGACAAGAACCACCGCTGGCGGATCGAGGCGTACCGGGCGCCGGACCTGCGGTTCGCGATTTTCGCCACCAACGGCACCACCGAGTCGGCCCCGCTGTGGCTGTTCGGCATGTCGGCGTTGGCCCGCTGGCTGATGACCCACGCCATCTCCCTGGACGACCTGGAAAACGACTGACCCGGCCTCCCCGGCGGCGCCACTGCGGTTGAGTAGGGGCCAGGTGAGGGGGTGGCATGCTCGGGCAGCTCGCGCTGGTGGCCGTCCTGGTGCTGATCAACGCCGCCCTGTCCGGCAGCGAGATGGCGCTGGTGACGCTGCGGGAGGCGCAGCTGCGCCAGCTGGGCCGCTCCGGTCGGGCCGGGGCGCGGCTGGCCCGGCTGGCCCGGGAGCCGAACCGTTACCTGGCCACCATTCAGCTCGGCATCACCCTCGCCGGGTTCCTCGCCTCGGCGGCCGCCGCCGTCTCGCTGGCGCAGCCGCTGATCGGCCCGCTCGGTTTCCTCGGCGCGGCGGCCCGGCCGGTGGCCGTGGTGCTGGTGACCGTGGTGCTGACCTTCGTCACCCTGGTCGTCGGGGAGCTGGCCCCGAAACGGCTGGCGATGCAGTGGGCGGAGCGGTGGGCGTTGCTGAGCGCGCCCCCGCTGGACGTGCTGGCCCGGCTGTCCCGGCCGGCGGTCTGGCTGCTCAGCCGCGCCACCGACCTGCTGGTCCGGCTCGCCGGTGGGGACCCGCGGGCCCGGCGGCAGGAGGTGACCGAGGAGGAGCTGCGGGAGATGCTGGTCAGCCAGCGGGGGCTGTCGGCGCAGCAGCGGGAGATCCTGTCCGGGGCGTTCGACATCGCCGGCCGTACCCTGCGGGAGATCCTGGTCCCCCGACGGGACGTGACGGTGCTGCCCGCCTCAGTGTCGGCGGCGGAGGCGATGCGCCGGATGGCCGCCACCGGGCGCTCGCGCGCCCCGGTCGTGGGGCCGGGCGGGCTGGACGACGTCCGGGGCATGGTGCACATCCGCGACCTGGTCGACGGCCACGGCGACACCGCCGGCCAGCGGGCCCGCCGGCCGCTGCTGCTGCCCGGCACGCTGCCGGTCGCCGACGCCATGCGCCAGCTGCGGCAACGCCACGAACAGCTCGCCCTGGTGGTCGACGAGTACGGCGGCATCGACGGCCTGATCACCATGGAGGACCTGCTGGAGGAGGTGGTCGGCGAGCTGTACGACGAGACTGACCGGGACGTCTCCGGGGTGCTGCGGGAGGCGGACGGGGCGCTGCTGCTCCCCGGTGACTTCCCGCTGCACGACCTGGCCGACGTGGGGGTGCGGCTGGCCTTCCCGCTGCCGCGCGACTACACCACCGTCGCCGGGCTGGTCCTGGCCGGGCTGGGCCGGCTGCCCGACGGGCCGGGGGAGTCGGTGCGGCTGCCCGGGCTCACCGTCGAGGTGGTCGAGGTGGCCGACCGGGCGGTACGGCGGGTCGGCTGCGCGGCCCGGCCGTCGGCGGCCGGGCGGAGTGACCCGGACGGGTTACCGGCCGCGAAAACCGCCGTGCCGGGGCGGAACCCGTCGTACGGTGCGGAACGTGAAGGACCGAGGAATGCGGACGTTCCTGGCGGTGCTCGCCGGACTGGCGGTGATCTACTTCGGCGCCACCGGGCGCAGCGCCGAGGAGGGCGGCGGGATCTCCGGCGGGGTGGTGCTGCTCGCCCTGGCCGCCGCGCTGCTGGTCTGGAACCTGACCAAGCCGGGGGACAAGCCGGTCAAGTGACGTCAACGCGCCGCCGCGGTCCGGTTGACCTCGCCCGCGGACTCCTCGCCCAGGGCCACCCGGACCAGCGCCGAGGCGAGCCGGCCGAAGTCCGCCTCGCCGACCAGGCCGGCCAGCCCGCGCGGGTTCGCCGGCAGCCCGAGCCGCTTCGCCCCGGTCAGGGTCCGCCGGTCGGCGTACGGGCGCACGTCCGGCCAGACCTCCTGCGCCTCCCGCAGGAAGATGTCCGCGCCGGTCGGACCGATGCCGGGGAACTCGGTGAGCAGCCGGCGCAGCGCGGTCGGTTGCCCGTCGGCCTCCCGGTGCAGCCGGCGCAGGTCACCGTGCCAGCGGTCCAGGCAGAGCCGGGCGCCGGTGCCGAGCATCGTGGCGGTCCGCTCGTCGTCAGCGGCGGTAGTGCCCGCGCCCCAGCGCGTCGACCCGCTCCTGCCAGCTCGCCGCCTCCATCGCCTGCGGGGTGCGCCAGCCGGCGGCGAAGAGTTCCCGCGCGGCGGCGAGCGCCACCCCCGCCCGGATCCGGGTGCTCAGCAGGGTGGCCAGCACCAGCAGCTGGTACAGCGGCCCCGGCCGGTCGGTCAGCCGGATGCCGGCCTCCTCGGCGTAGGTGCGTCCCTGTCGGTCCAGCAGGGCCCGGGCCACCCGTCGGTCGTCCCCCATCACCGTGCAGTACCCGCCCTGGCGCGGATCAGCCGGGCCGCCACCGGTCGAATGTGCGCCACGGCGGCGGGTAAGCCGCGGGGTGCGCGGCCCGCCGGTCGTGCACCCGTCGGAGGGAGAGACCCGTGGTGAACCCGCAGCAGATGGAGTTCCGCCGCAACGCCAAGGGCGCGACCAGTACGGACAGCCGGAAGACCGCCACGGACGCGGGCGGGCATCCGCAGCACAAGGGCACGTCCAACGCGGACGTGGGGCGGCCGGTGCCGAAGGGTCAGGTCTCGCCGTACGGCCCGGCCGGTGAGCCGATCGCCGAGGACGAGAGCGACGAGCGGGGCTAACCGCACCGCACGGAGGGCGGCCGCAGCCGGTTCAAGGTGGCTGCGGCCGCCAGTCCGTACGCCAGGTGGGGCACGACGTCGGCGAGCCAGTCGGACCGGCGCCAGGTGCGGGGGTCGCTGATCCGCAGCGCCGTTATCGAGCCGTCCGTTGTGGCCATCACCGCGCCGCCGAGCAGCGCGCTCGCCACCGCCAGTGGCATCCGGCGGGTGCCGGCGAGCGCCCCGAACACGGCGCCCGCGCCGATCCCCAGGGCGTAGCCGAGGACGCCCCGAGGCCGGAGCGGCGGTTGGCCGCCCGGTCCTCGGGGCCCAGGTCCACGTGCGCGAGCCCGGCCAGCCGTCCGATGGTCTCCTCCGGAATGCTGCTCTCCGGTCGGGCCCGCACCACCACGTCCAGGTAGCTGACCACGTTCAACGCGGCGCTGCCGACCGCACCGGCGATCGCCCCGTCGACCACACCCGACGCCCTCACTTCGGATCGCCGGGTTCGCGCTCACCCTTCGGGCCGAACGTCCGTTCCCCCCGGACCACGCCCCGTTGGCCGCGATCCTCCTGCAGGATCCGGTTGGCGACCTGGTTCGCCTCCTGGTCCGCCGCCCGCCCCGACTGCTCGATCAGGTCGCGCAGGCGCGCGCGTTCCTTGTCGTACGCGTTGCTTCCCGGCCGTGGTCCTGGCATCGCCGCCTCCTCGGTCGCTGTCACCGCGTGCCGTACCCGGGCCGTCTACCCGTCTGCCGGCGGGTCAACCGCTCAGTCCGGGGTACGCACCACGGCCACCGGACAGGCGCTGTGGTGCAGCACCCCGTGGCTCACCGAGCCGAGCAGCAGCCCGGCCAGCTCGCCGCGTCCCCGGCCGCCGACCACCACCAGCAGCGCCCGGCGGGACGCGGCGGTGAGCGCGGCGACCGGCCGGTCCCGCACCACCTCGCGGGTGATCGGCAGGTCGGGGTACCGCTCGCCGATGCCGGCGAGGGCCTCGACGAGCACCCGGTCCTCCTCGGCGCGCAGTTCGGACTCGTCGTAGACCAGCGGCTGCATGTCACCGGGGCCGCCGGAGGCCGGGTGGCGGTAGGCGTGCACGGCGTGCAGCGCGGCGCCCCGGATGTCGGCCTGCTCGGCGGCGAACTGCACGGCCTCCCGCGCGGCCGGGGAGCCGTCCACCCCCACCACCACCGGGCCGCCGCCGTGTTCCTCGCCGCGCACCACCAGCACCGGGCACTGCGCGTACGTGGCGACCTGCACCGCCACCGAGCCGAGGACCAGCGCGCCGAAGCCGCCCAGCCCGCGGTCACCGAGCACGACCAGTACGGCGGTCGGCGTCTCGCCGAGCAGCACCGCCGACGCCTGGCCGTCGATGATCTCGCCGGTCACCCGGATCCCCGGTGCGGTGGCCTCCGCCTCGGCGACCGCCCGCGCGACGAGTTCCTCCGCCTGGTGGCGCAGTCCGCCGCCGGGCGGGCGTCGGCGAGCGGGTCCACGGGCACCCGCAGCAGCGGCCAGATGAACCCGTGCACCACCCGCAGCGGCCGGTGCCGGCGGGTCGCCTCCGCCGCGGCGAGCCGGACGGCGCGCAGCGCCGGCTCCGAGCCGTCCACGCCCACCACCACCGCCGCGCCGTTCGCCGAGTTCACCGCCGCGCACCTCCTGCCCGCGGCCAGTATCGCGGCCCGGCGACTGTCGCCGGGGCGATACCGGGAGGGCGGCCGCCTCGCTACGCTGTCGCCCACCCGTCGGAAGGGAGCGCCGTCGATGGCCGAGCCGGAGCAGCCGAGCACCGCCCGCATGATCGACTTCTGGTTGGGCGGTGAGCACCACTTCCCGGTGGACGTGGCCGCGGCCCGTGCCTTCGAGGAGGCGTACGGGCCGTGCGCCGCGATCTTCCGGGACCTGCGGGACTTCCTCGGCCGGGCGGTCGGGGCGGTCGCCGAGGCCGGGGTCGACGGCTTCCTCGTCTTCGGGGCCGGCCTGCCCACCCAGGGCAACGTGCACGAGGTGGCCACCTCCGCCACCGTGCTCTACACCGACGTCGACCCGGTCACCATCCGGCTCGGGCAGCGCATCCTGGCCGGCAGCGACCGCGCCGGCTACGGCTACGGCGACGCCACCGACATCGGCACCGTCGACCCGGCCCAGCTGCACCGCTTCGTGCCCGGCTGGGGGAGGAGACCGGTCGGCGTGGTCTTCCTCGGCCTGGCCGCCTTCCTGGACGACGAGACGCTGGCTCGGACCCTCGACGAGCTCTACGACGCGGTGGCCCCGGGCAGCTTCCTGGCGTTCGACTTCGACAGCGAGGAGCTGGCCGGGTACCCGCAGGCGCTGGCGATGATGGGGCCGCAGTTCCGGATGCGGAGCCCGGCGTCGTTCGCCCCGCTGCTCGGGCGGTGGGTGCCGACGCCGGAGGGCATCGTGCCGGTCGCCCGGTGGCGGCCCCGGGGCGAGCCGGCTGCGGTGCCCGACGCGTTCCACGGCGGGCTGGCCGGCAAGCCCACCGACTGACCCGGCCGGTGCGGCGTCCGGCCGCGCGTCCGTATGATGCTTGCCCTACAGCAAGAATATCTGGAGGACGAACATGCCGGACGTGCCCGCAGCGGTGTCCCGCGCGCTGCGCGCAGCCCCGCCGGACCAGCTGGTGGAGGCCGCGGAGCGGGTCGTCCGGTCACGCCTGGCCGCCTCGCGCGCCGACGTGTTCCTGGCCGACTACCGGATCACCGGACTCTGGCCGGTGCTCGACCCCGACCTGCCGGACGCCGGCTTCCTGTCCTGCCAGGGGGTCGCCCAGCGCTGCTTCAGCAGCCAGCAGCCGGTGCTCGACGCCCGGGACGACGGGCACTGCCGGGTCTGGGTGCCGCTGACGGCCTGGGGAGAGCGGCTCGGGGTGCTGCTGGTCGAGCTGACCGGGCCGGCGGACGCGCAGACGGTGGCGTCGATCGGCGAGGTCGCCGACGAGCTGGCCACCGCGCTGCGCGCCGCCGACCGGGAGACCGACCGGTACCGCCGGGCCCGCCGCCGGGAACGGCTCAGCATGGCCGCCGAGATGCAGTGGGACCTGCTGCCCGGACGCAGCGTGCGGCACCACGCGTTCCTGCTGGCCGGTCAGTTGGAGCCGGCGTACGGCGTGGGTGGGGACCACTTCGACTGGTCCGTCGACGGGGACCGGCTCACCGTCACCGTGCTCAACGGGACCGGCACGGGCATGTCCGCCGCCCTGCTGACCACGTTGACCGTCAACGCGATGCGCAACGCCCGGCGCTCCGGCGGCGGGCTGGTGGAGCAGGCCGAGCTGGCCTCGGACACCATCCACTACCAGCACCGCGGCCGGCGGCACGTGGCGACGTTGCTGCTCACCGTCGACACCGTCACCGGTCGGGTCCGCGCGGTGGACGCGGGTTCCCCGCACCTGCTGCGCGTCCGCGGCGCCACGGTGACGCCGATCGAGCTGGAGCGGCAGCTGCCACTGGGCATGTTCGCCGAGACGCGCTACGACGTGCAGGAGTTCGACCTGGAGCCGGGAGACCGGCTGTTCGTGGTCAGCGACGGCGTCTACGACGCGCAGCCGGGCGGCCAGGAGGCGTACGGGGAGCGGGCGATGGCGCGATCGATGCGCTCCACACGGTTGCAGCCGGCGACCGAGGCGGTTGGTACCGTGATGCGCGAACTGTTCGCCTACCACGCCGAAGCGGACCTGCGCGACGACGCCGTCGTCGTCTGTCTGGACTGGGTCGGGGTCAGCGGTCAGGGCGAGCGGTAGCAGGCCGGCAGCCGGATACGAGCGGAACAATCGCAGGGGGCACCGGGTGGAGCAACCTCCGAACCTCGCCGCGGCGATCGACGCTGCCGCCGAGGCGCTGATCGGTGTGCTCGACTCCGCCACCTCGCGGCACCACGTCACCGTCCCGCCGACGCAGCTGCGGGTGCTCGCCCTGATCAGCGCGCGGCCGGACACCAACGTCAACCGGCTGGCGGAGCTGCTCGACGTCGTACCCTCCTCGGCCAGCCGGCTCTGCGACCGGCTGGAGGCCACCGGGCTGCTGCGCCGGGTGGCGGACCCGCGCGACCGGCGGGAGGTCCGGCTGGTCCCCACCGCCGCGGCCCAGACCCTGCTGCGCGAGCTGAAGGAGCGGCGCCACCAGGCCGTGCAGGCGATCCTCGACCGGATGCCGGCGCGGGCGCAGAACGACCTGCTGCTGTCGTTGCTGGCCTTCGCGCAGGCCGTGGAGGCCGGTGCGGCGGCGCAGCCGGACACCACCGCCGCGCGCACCGCCTGACCTCTCCGCACCGGGCACGGAGTCAGCCGCACATCACTAGTGTCCTAGGATGCCTTACGCGTGGTGACGCACCACACACCGAACAGCAAGAAACGACGAGAGCGCGGGCCCCGAGGACTGATACGTGAGCCCGATATAGTGGCAACTCGCCGGCCCGCGATCACCACGTCCGGGACGGCATCAGGGGAGGCCCCAGCCCGGGGCCGCCGAGGCGCCGGCGCTGCCGGCCCGTCAGCGCGCACGTCCCGCCGAGGCGCCCAGGAGGCGTCCGGTCCGTGCTGCGGAGGAGGTTCGGTGTCGCGTCGGCCGGCTCGGGCAGAGCACCCGCAGGGCACGGACGGCACCGTGGTCGGCGACCGGGTGTTGACCCTGCCGAACCTGATCAGCTTCGTCCGGCTGCTCGGCGTCCCGCTGTTCCTCTACCTGTTCCTGGTGGTGGAGGCCGACGTGGCGGCGATCGTGGTGCTGGCCGTCGGCGGCACCACCGACTGGGTCGACGGGTGGATCGCCCGGCGGCTGCGCCAGGTCAGCCGCCTCGGCGAGCTGCTCGACCCGTTCGCCGACCGGCTCTACATCCTCGCGACGCTGCTCGCCTTCACCGCCCGCGAGGTGGTGCCGTGGCAGTTCACGGCCGCGCTGCTGGCCCGGGAGCTGCTGCTGCTCGGTTCGCTGGCGGTGTTGCGCCGGCACGGGTACGGCCCGCCGCCGGTGCACTACGTCGGTAAGACGGCCACCTTCCTGCTGCTGGCCGCCTTCCCGATCCTGCTGGTGGGCACCGCGTCGGAGTCGGTGGCCACCGCCGCCGGGGCGATCGGCTGGGGTCTGGCCTGGTGGGGCCTGGTGCTCTACTGGGTGGCCGGCGCCATGTACGTGGTGCAGGCGGCCCGGCTGGTCCGGTCCGTGCGGGCCCGCTCCGGGGGAGCGGCGGCATGAGCGCGCCGCCGGACTCCGGTGGGCGCACCACCCGGGCGTTCACCCCCGACTTCCTCACCGAACTGTTCCGCAATCCGCTGGATCCGGGCTACGCCGACGCGGCCGCCCGCGCCGGGAGTCGCCACCCCCGGCGGGGTGGCGAGGTGCCTCCACGCGCGCGGTGAGCGTCGTGGTGATCGCGGTGGTCGGTTTCCTGTTCGCGGTGGCCTACCGGGAGACGATGGCGGATGAGCCGAGCCGCAGCCAGGCCCGCGCCGGCCTGATCGCGCAGATCAAGCAGCGGGAGAGCGAGACCGACGAGATGACCGCCCGCGCGGACCGGCTGCGCGAGGAGGTGGGTCGGCAGCGCGACGCCGCGCTGAGCGGTTCGCAGGCGGCCCGGTTGCGCAACCTGGAGGCGGGGACCGGTCTGGGCCGGGTACAGGGCGACGGGGTGGTGGTCCGGCTGGCCGACGCGGAGCCGAAGGACGACGACGCGGTCTCCGGTGACTCGGACGCGGGTCCGCCCCGGGTGATCTACACCGACCTGCAGAAGGTGGCCAACGACCTGTGGGCCTCCGGGGCGGAGGCGGTGGCGATCAACGGTCAGCGGTTGACGGCGACGTCGACGATCCGGTCGGCGGGTGCGGCGATCCTGGTGGATTTCCGCCCGGTGACGAGCCCCTACGAGGTGACGGCGATCGGGCCGAGGTCGATGCGCGACAAGTTCGACGACAGTCGGGCGGCGTATCTGATGCGGCGGGTGGCGAAGGAGACCGGCCTGTCTTTCCAGGTCCGGGACGCGGACGACCTCACCCTGCCGGCCGCGCCGGAGCCGCGGCTACGCTACGCGCAGCCTTCGGTCAGTCCGAGCCCGTCGCCGTCGGGTTCGGGCGGCCGTTCGTCGAGTCCCGGGCCGTCCGGTTCGGGTACGTCCCCCCGCCCCTCCGGAGGTGTCCGATGATCGCGGTGCTGGCGCTGCTCGCCGGTGTGGTTCTCGGGATCTACCTGGACCCGACCGTGCCCGCCGCGTTGCAGCCGTATCTGCCGATCGCGGTGGTGGCGGCGCTGGACGCGGTGTTCGGTGGGGTGCGGGCGAAGCTGGACCGGATCTTCGACGACAAGCAGTTCGTGGTGTCGTTCATCTCGAACGTGCTGGTGGCGGGTCTGATCGTGTACCTGGGTGACCAGCTGGGGGTGGGCGGTCAGCTCTCCACCGGTGTGGTGGTCGTGCTCGGGGTGCGGATCTTCGGCAACGTGGCGGCGATCCGTCGTCACCTGTTCCGGGCGTAGGTTTGTGGCGATGAGCGACGAGCAGCGGGACACCGGGACGGGATGGCCGCAGCCGGCGGAGCCGCGCCGGCCGGCGGGGCCGGCGGGTGAGCCGGATCCCCGGCCGGACGCCCCGGATCCGGACGAGTTGAGTCCGTTGGTGCCGCCGGCGCAGGAGCCGGCGCGGCAGGATCCGCCGGCGTCGCCGCCGGCGGAGGAGGCGGAGACGCAGCGCATCGAGGCCGAACCGGCGCCCGCCGAGGTGGACCCGGAACGGCCCGAACGGCCCGAGACCGACCCGGAGCGCGTCGACGCGGAGCCGGTGGCCCCGGTGCCGGCGGGCGCCGGTGGACCTCCGCGGGCGTGATGATCGCGGTGTTGCTGGCGTTGCTCGGGTTCACTCTGGTGGTCCAGTTCAAGACGACGTCGACGGACCCGACGCTGGCGGCGACCCGGCAGGAGGACCTGGTCCGGATCTTCTCGGATCTCGATTCCCGGGAGAAGCGGCTCCAGCAGGACATCGAGGCGCTGGAGGAGAGCCAGCGGCAGTTGCGTTCGGGTGAGCAGGGTCGGCAGGCGGCGTTGGACGAGGCGCGGCGGCGGGCGGACGAGCTGGGGATCCTGGCGGGGACGTTGCCGGCGCGGGGTCCGGGGCTGAGTGTGGAGTTCCGGCCGGGTGCGGGCAAGCCGATCCGGGCGGACCGGATTCTGGACGCGGTGCAGGAGTTGCGGGGCGCGGGCGCGGAGGCGATGCAGATCTCCGGCAGCGGCGGCGGGTCGCCGGTGCGGATCATCGCGTCGACGTACTTCCTGGAGGGGGCGGGCGGCTCGTTGGTGGTGGACGGGCGGTCGTTGTCGGGTCCGTTCACGATCACGGTGATCGGTGATCCGAAGACGATGGAGACGGCGCTGAAGATTCCGGGCGGGGTGGCCGCATCGGTCGCGGGTGACGGCGGTACCGTGAACGTTGATGAGCGTGGGGTTGCCGAGGTTTCGGCGCTGCACGCGCCGATGAAGCTGGAACACGCCCGTCCGGTCTCCTGACCGGCGCGGCCGCGTCGGATCACCTCCGGCGCACCGATGGATGAAGGACGCGTCTGGTGATTCCTGAGGATCTGCGTTACACCGCCGAGCACGAGTGGGTGGTCGGCGCCGACGGCGGCACGCTCCGCGTCGGCATCACCCACTTCGCGCAGGACGCGTTGGGTGACATCGTGTTCGTCCAGTTGCCCGACGAGGGTGTGGTGGTGGCGGCCGGTGAGCCGTTGGGTGAGATCGAGTCGACCAAGAGCGTGTCGGAGATCTACGCCCCGGTGAGCGGGACGGTGGCGGCGCGGAACGAGGCGCTGGGCGACACGCCCGAGGTGATCAACACGGACCCGTACGGTGCGGGTTGGCTGTTGGAGATCACGCCGGATGATCCGTCGGCGCTGGACGGCTTGCTGACCGCCGGTGCGTACCGCGAGCTGACCGAGAGCTGAGTGTTGCCCCGGCCGGGCGCGGGGGTGTTGTCCGCGCGTCCGGTTGCCCTGCATTTCGGCGCTGGCTAGGCTCGCCCAGTCGACCGAGAACCCCAATAGTTGAGCGTTGTGTAATTGCCTTCCCGGGCACGGGGAGCCAGCCGCCGGGTGTGCGACTGCCCGGCGGCCAGACCCGCCATTACCCCGACGCTGACCGAACAGATCCGTGAGGTGGTCCCATGACGCGCCCAGGCGACGAGTTCCCCCCGCTCGACGTCACTTCGACGCTCAATCTCGGTTCGTTGGACGAAGTGCTGGAGGGTCCGGACACCGATGTGGTGCCGAGCCGGATGTCCGGCTCGTTGCCGCCGGGAATGGCGCTGCTGGTGGTTCGTCGTGGCCCGAATGCGGGTGCCCGGTTCCTGCTGGACCACGACGTGACCACGAGTGGCCGGCACCCGGACAGTGACATCTTCCTCGACGACGTGACGGTGTCGCGGCGGCACGCGGAGTTCCACCGTGACGGTGGCACGTTCACGGTGCGGGATGTGGGCAGCCTCAACGGCACGTACGTGAACCGGGAGCGGGTCGAGGCGGCCACGTTGAGCAATGGTGACGAGGTGCAGATCGGTAAGTTCCGGGTGGTCTTCATCGCTGGTCCGCGCCCGGAGGAGGAGGCCGGCCGGGGGTGAACGAGCCTGCGGCTTCCTCGCCGCCCGGTGCGGCCCGTGCGCATCCGCTGATGAGCATCGGCGAGGTGCTGGGGCAGTTGCGGGCGGAGTTCCCGGACGTCACCATCTCGAAGTTGCGGTTCCTCGAGGCCGAGGGTCTGGTGGAGCCGCAGCGGACGGCGGCGGGTTACCGGAAGTACAGCTGGGACGATGTGGCCCGGCTGCGGTTCGTGTTGACCGCGCAGCGGGATCAGTATCTGCCGTTGCGGGTGATCCGTGATCAGTTGGCCGAGTGGGACGCCGGTGCTGACGGCCCGGGTCGGCAGCGGCCGACGTTGGTGGCGGTGGGTCCGGGTGGTGAGGTGCCGGGCCGTGCGGTGGAGGAGCCCGAGTCGTCGCAGGTGCGGCTCGGGCGGGCGGATCTGGTGGCGCACAGCGGGGTCGACGAGTCGACGTTGGCCGAGTTGGAGCGCCTCGGTGTGCTGGTGTCGGATCCGCCGGGCTGGTACGACGCGGACGCGTTGATCATCGCGCGGGCGGTGGCGGGTCTGGCGGCGTACGGGTTGGAGCCGCGGCACCTGCGGGCGTACCGGTCGGCGGCGGATCGTGAGGTCGGTCTGTTCGCTCAGTTGGTGGCGCCGTTGGCGCGGCAGAGTGATCCGGCGGCGCGGGCGCGGGCGGCGGAGACGGCGCGGGAGTTGATGGCGTTGTCGCAGCAGTTGCATGCGGCGTTGGTGCGGGTGGGGTTGCGCTCGACGTTGGGTCGGTGAGCCGGTCGTCGAGGTGTCGTGCGGAAAGATCTGCCCCGGGAAGCGTGTCGTAGGCTTGCCGGGGTAACCCTTTTCTGGCCCGGGGCGTGGTGCTGGTGCGCATGGGACGACCGTGTCGCGGTCCGTGTACCGTGCAGGGAAGGGCGCGGTGCGGGCGTAGGTGACAACGACACGGAGGCGGCGGTGCGCGAGCTGAGCGTGGTCGGAGTTCGGGTGGAGCTGCCCAGCAACCAGCCGATCGTCCTGCTCAGGGAGGTCGAGGGGGACCGCTACCTGCCGATCTGGATCGGTGCGGTGGAGGCGACGGCGATCGCTTACGAGCAGCAGGGGGTCAAGCCGGCCCGGCCGTTGACGCATGATCTGTTGCGGGACGTGCTGGCGGCGTTGAAGGCGCCGTTGCGGGCGGTGGAGATCACCGAGTTGAAGGAGAACGTCTTCTACGCCGATCTGCTGATCGGGGACGGCGTGCGGGTGTCGGCCCGGCCGAGCGATTCGATCGCGTTGGCGTTGCGGGTGGGTGCTCCGATTCGTTGTGCCGAGCAGGTCCTCAGCGAGGCGGGGATCGTGATTCCCGACGAGCAGGAGGACGAGGTGGAGAAGTTCCGCGAGTTCCTGGACCAGGTGCGTCCGGAGGATTTCGCCGGCTGAGGGTCGAGCCCCGGTCATCTTCTGTCGAGGCGTCACTGTGAGTGACGTTCTGGGTGTGTGTGGTGTGCGTCGCGTCGCTGCGCGGCGTGTCGCGACCGTTCCTCCGCGGTAACCCCTGCGCGCGGCGCTAGGGTTGCCGTGTCGAGGGGTGCACGTCCCGGAAACGACGTGTCACCGCACTGACGGGGAGGTTGTCGGGATGCACGAGCCGCGGGATCCTGAGCCAGGTGTGGAGCGGGGCGAGCCGGGTGTGGTGTCGTCGCCGGTGGGCACGGACGGTGACGGTTCGGTTGGTTACCGGGGTGTGACGGCCTGCCACGCGGTGGGGATCAGCTACCGGCAGTTGGACTACTGGGCGCGCACGGCGCTGGTGGTGCCGAGTGTGCGGGACGCGTCGGGTTCGGGGACGCAGCGGTTGTACTCGTTCCGCGACCTGGTGGTGTTGAAGGTCGTCAAGCGGTTGCTGGACGCCGGGGTGTCCCTGCAGAACATCCGCAAGGCGATCGAGGCGCTGCGGTCCCGCGGCGTGGAGGACCTGGCGGGGATCACGCTGATCTCGGACGGCACGACGGTGTACGAGTGCCGGTCGCCGGAGGAGGTGGTCGACCTGTTGCAGGGCGGCCAGGGCGTGTTCGGCATCGCGATCGGTGGCGCGTTCAAGGAGATCCAGGGGTCGTTGTCGCACCTGCCGGCGGAGCCGGCGACGCCCGGTGGCGGGGAGCCCGCGGAGCCGGCGTCGGATGTGGTGGGCGACGAGTTGGCGGCGCGCCGGGCGCGTCGTCGGGCCGGCTGAATCTGCTTTCTTGAGGTGGCGTCGCGGCCGGGGACGGCGCGCGGCGCTCGCCGCTGCGCGCCTGCGACACGGTGCATCGATTTTGATCGTCCGGTGTCGGCGGGCCGGTTTCGTTGGCCGGTAAGGCCGGGCGGTGGCGACTGTCCGATGTGCACGCTGGTGCGTGGAGTCGTGTTGTTGACAGTTGTGGTGTTCCCAGGAATCCTGTCCAGGGCGATCACCAAGGGCACCGGTTCGTCACTGTGAGTGATGGCCGGTGGGGTGGTGCCGAGCTGATGTGTGGGGGGCGGCGCGAGAGTCGCGTCGTGGCCTGCCAGAGGACGGGGAAACGAACCGAAGTGCACACTGACCACCATGTCGGCCTGCGTTCCGTACGGGCCGGCAGTGCTGTCGCCGACCATGCCGCACCCTCCTGTCCGGTCACCGGATCGCCGGCGCACCGGGCGCCGGTGGGCGCCGGTGCCGCCGTGGAGCGCGCGGAGGACATCGCTGCGGAGGCGGCGGAGTTCCTGGAGCTGTACCACGGTGAGCGGCAGCTGCCGGGGCTGGCGGCGCGGTTGGCGGAGGTCCGCGAGGAGATCGCGTTGACCGGGTCGTACCGGCACACCCGCGACGAGTTGGTGTACGGGGCGAAGGTGGCGTGGCGGCAGTCGGTGCGCTGTGTGGGCCGGATCCGGTGGGCGGGGTTGAAGGTCCGCGACCGGCGGCACGTGACGTCGGTGGCGGGCATCGCGCAGGAGTTGGCGGCGCACCTGGCGGCGGGGGACAACGGCGGCCGGGTCCAGTCGGTGGTCACGGTGTTCGCACCGGACCGGCCGGGGGTGGGGCCGCGGGCGCGGATCTGGAACGACCAGTTGATTCGCTACTGCGGACACCGGCGCGACGACGGTTCGGTGCTGGGCGACCCGGCGCAGGTGGGGATGACGGAGGCGGCGCGGCGGTTGGGTTGGCGGCCGCCGCCGGTGCCGGGCCGGTTCGACCTGCTGCCGTGGGTGATCGAGACGGCGCAGGAGCAGCCGACGGTGGTGGGTGTGCCCCGGGAGCTGGTGCGGGAGGTCGCGCTGTCGCATCCGGAGCATCCGTGGTTCGCGGATCTGATGCTGCGGTGGCACGCCCTGCCGGTGATCAGCAACATGCGGCTGCGCATCGGTGGGGTGGACTACAGCTGCGCCCCGTTCAACGGCCACTACCTGGGTGACGAGATCGGCACCCGCAACATGGCCGACCGGGACCGGTACGACCAGTTGCGGGTGGTGGCGGCCGGGTTGGGGTTGGACACCAGCCGGGAGGACACCCTGTGGCGGGAGCACTCGGTGCTGGTGATCAACCAGGCGGTGCTGCACTCGTTCAAGCTGGCGGGGGTGCGGGTGTCGGACCCGCACACCGAGTCGGAGCTGTTCATGAAGTTCTGTGCGCAGGAGGAGCGGGCGGGGCGGCCGGTGCACGGTGACTGGTCGTGGCTCAACGGCAGTGTCGGGTGGGCGGCGCTGCACGCGGTGCACCACCGCTACTACGACACGGCGGTGCCGAACCCGAACATCTGGCCGACGGACCGGGTGTATGACCCCAGTGGCGTGGTGAAGACGACGCTTCGGGAGCGTCACGACACGGCCCGCGCGCAGGAGGGCTGACGGACATGGACAACGTGGCGCTGCGCCAGAGTTGGACGCAGTTCTCGGCCGCCGGTGTGGAAGCGGCGAAGTACTTCTACGCGACGCTGTTCGTGGTGGCGCCGGAGGCGCGGTCGATGTTCCCCACGAACATGCAGTACCAGGAGGACAAGCTCCTCAAGGCGCTGGGCCACATCATCACCAACCTGGACGACCCGACGGTGTTGACGGCGTTCGCGCAGCGGTTGGGCGCGGACCACCGGCGGTTCCACGGCCAGGACCAGCGGGGCAACCCGGTGGCGCTGGGGGAGCGGCACTACATCTGGGTGGGTCAGGCGCTGCTGGCGACGTTGGAGCGGTTCCTCGGGCCGTACTGGACGCCGGCCTTGCAGGCGGAGTGGGCGGCGGCGTACGAGCTGGTGGCGAAGCTGATGCTCGCCGGCGCGGCGGAGGCGGAGCGGTCGTCCCCGCCGTACTGGGAGGCGGAGGTGCTGGGCGCGGAGCGGCGCCGCTCGGACATCGCGGTGTTCACGGTCCGTCCGAACTACCTGTGCCACTACCTGCCGGGGCAGTCGCTGCCGGTGCAGGTGCCGCAGTTGCGGACCTGGCGGTACCTGTCGCCGGCGAACGCGCCGCGGGCGGACGGGACGATCGAGTTCCACGTGCGGGCCGCCGGGCGGTTCTCCACCCACCTGGTGCGCAAGCTGCGCACGGGGGACCGGCTGCTGCTGGGGCATCCCACGGGTACGGCGTTGTCGTCGTACGACCGTTCGCCGCACCTGCCGTTGCTGCTGATCGCGGGGGGCACCGGTCTGGCGCCGCTGCGGGCGGTGGTGGAGGCGTTGCAGCAGGGCAAGGGGCGGCGCACGACGCTGGTGGTGGGGGGTCGCACCCCGGACGACCTGTACGACGACAAGGCGTTGGCGCAGTTGGCGTCGATGCCCCCGGCGGCGGCGTGGCAGAACGGCGGCTCGACCTGGTTGCGGTACGTGCCGACGGTGGAGATCGGGTGGGGGTGGCAGGGGGCGATCGGCAAGGCCGCCGACACGGCGGTGCGGTTGGGGCCGTGGGCCGACACGGAGGTGCTGGTCTGCGGGAGCCCGGAGATGACCCGGGACACGATCACGATTCTGGCCCGCTCGGGTGTCCAGCCCCAGCAGATCCTGACCGAGAGTTACGATCACTCCCTCTACCCGCCCCTCGCCGAGGCCGACGACGCCGCCCCGCGCGACTTCAGCTGGACAGGTGCCCGATGAGCATCGACCACTCCGACCGCCTCGCCCTGCCTGGCATGCCCGACCAGGGTGAGCTGGCCCGCCAGTTGTCCATGTTGGAGGCGCGGCGGTTCCGGGGCAGTCACTGGTTGTCGGCCGACGAGGTCGCCGTGGTGATCCGTACGGCGGACGACCGGATCGCGTTGCTGGTCAACGAGTTGGAGCGGCAGCGCCGGGAGAACCACGGGCTGCTCAGCCAGGTGGAGATGCTGCGGCACGGCACGTTGCCGAGCAACGCCCCGCAGGGACCGGATCCGATGGCGGTGGAGCTGGCGATGCGGGCGCAGGACGAGGCGAACCGCACGATCGGTGAGGCCAGCGCCGAGGGGGCGGAGATCATCGCCGACGCGCGCCGGCAGGCCGACGAGATCCTCGCCGAGGCGCACCGGCGCGCCGGTGACCTGAGCACGTCGGGGCCGGTGGGGCCGGTCGGGCCGGCGGGTGTGCCGTCGCCGGAGGTGCAGCGCCGGTTGCAGGAGC
>NZ_JAEVHN010000065.1:0-17272 GCF_016803375.1 Micromonospora sp. 4G55 | reverse complement strand
GGCGGCCAGGGTGGCCAGCGCGGCCAACCCGAGCGCGCCGCCGACCTGCTGGGTGGTGTTGGCCAGCCCGGAGGCGAGGCCGGCGTCGGCCGGCTCCGCGCCCGCCATGGCGAGGGTGGTGACCGCCGGCAGGGTCAGCCCGCCGGCCAGGCCGAAGACGAGGATCGCCGGGAGCACGTCGGTCGGGTAGGCGCCGTCCACCGGCAGCCGGGCCAGCAGCAGGAACCCGGGTACGGCGAGCGCCAGCCCGGTGAGCAGCACCGCCCGACCGCCGAACCGGGCGATCAGCCGCCCGGCGAGGCCGAGCGAGACCACCGCGATCACCACCGGGGTGGGCAGGAAGGCCAGCCCGGTGGCGGCCGGCGCCAGGCCCAGCACGAGCTGGAGTTCCAGGGCCAGCAGGAACTGGAAGCCGAAGAACGCGGCGATGGTGAGGAACTGGACCAGGTTCGCGGCGACCAGGTCCGGCGTGCGCAGCACCCGGGGCGGCAGCAGCGGGGTGGCGGCGACCGCCTGCCGGAACGCGAACGCGCCGAGCAGTGCCCCGGCCAGCAACGCGGCGGCGAGGGTGCGCGGGGACGTCCAGCCGTGCTCGCCGGCGCCGACGATCGCCACCACGGTGGGCCATCAGGCCGGCGGTGACCAGCGCCGCGCCGGCAGGTCGAGGCCGGCCCGCAGCCCGATGCCGGAGTCGGCGGGCACCAGCGCGCGGCGCCGCCCACGATGAGCAGGCCGATCGGCAGGTTGATCAGGAAGATCGCCGGCCAGCCGGCCAGCTCGGTGAGGAACCCGCCGGCCAGCAGGCCGAGCGAGGCGCCGGCCGCGCGGTGAAGCTGAACACCGCGATCGCCCGGGCCCGCTCGGCGGGCGCGGGGAAGAGCCCGACGACCATGCCGAGACCGACCGCGGTGGTGAGCGCCCCACCGGCGCCCTGGAGGAACCGGGCGACAACCGGGGTGGTCGGGTCGCCGGCCAGCGCGCAGGCCAGCGAGGCGAGGGTGAACAGGGCGACCCCGGCGAGGAACACCCGCCGGCGGCCGGCCAGGTCACCGAGCCGCCCGGCGAGCAGCAGCAGCCCGCCGAACGCCACCAGGTAGGCGTTGACCACCCAGGGCAGGTCGGCGGCGGCGAAGCCGAGATCGCGCTGGATGGCCGGCAGGGCCACCGCGACGATGCTCCCGTCCAGAATGATCATCAGGCTGCCGGCGCAGAGCACGAGCAGCGCCGCCCATCGGTTCGTCATCGACGTCCTCCTTGGTGCATGGTTTGTTACCAAGGCCATCGTCTGTGACCATCAGACCGAGCGGAAGGAGGCACTTTGGTGTCCCAGGGGAACAGCTGTGTGTCCATCGGACGCGCGCAGGCCCGCGCCTGCACCGTCCGTGAGGCGCTGGACCGGGTCGGTGGCAAGTGGAGCATCGGCATCCTGGTGGCCGCCGCCAAGGGGCCGGTCCGCTTCACCGAACTGGAACGGCAGGTGGAGGGGATCAGCCGGCGGATGCTGACCCTCACCCTGCGCAACCTGGAACGGGACGGCCTGCTGCACCGGAAGGTGCACCCGACCGTGCCGCCGAAGGTGGAGTACACCGCCACCCCGATGGCCCTGGAGCTCTACGAGTCGCTGGTGGCGCTCACCGACTGGGCCGAACGGCACCGCGGGGCGATCAGCGAGGCGCGGGCCGCGTACGACCGGGAGCACGCGGAGCGGTGACTCCGGCGGCGACCGGCGCGTCCCACTCGACGTGGTGGTCGTACAGCCAGGCGAGGGAGGCGCCGCCGGTCTTCGCCATCCGCCTGGCGTACAGGGGCAGGGCGACGTCCCGCACCAGCCGGGCGACCGGACCGGCGGCCTTGGTGCCGCTGTTCCGCCGCCCCTGCGCCACCACCCGCTCGACCCGCTCCCGGCGCAGCCGCTCGTACGCGGCGAAGGCGGCCGGCACGTCGGGCAGATCGCGCAGGCAGCGGGCCAGCGTCACCGCGTCCTCGAACGCCATCGCCGCGCCCTGCCCGGAGGAGGGGGCGGCGGTGTGCGCCGCGTCGCCGATGACGATCATCCGGTCGCGGTGCCAGACGGGCAGCGACGGCAGGTCGTAGGTGGGCCAGCCGTACTGGATCCGGTCGGTGGCCTCGACGATGCGCAGGGCCGGGCCGGCGTCGTCCGCGAAGAGGGCGCGCAGCCGGGCGCGTGACTCCTCCGGGCCGATGGCGGCGAGCTGGTCCGGGGTCAGCTCCGCCGGCTGGGGCGGGTTGGCGAACCACCAGATCTCGTCGTCGCCCACCGGGATCCAGCAGAAGAAGCACCGCCGACCGAAGACCATGTTCAGCACACCCGGCTCGCCGGGCAGCCCCAGGCCGCGGGTGAAGCCGCTGGCGTTGAGCAGCGGGACGTAGCGGGGCGCGGGCGCCGCCGGGTCGATGATCTCCCGGGTCCGCGAGCGCAGCCCGTCCGCGCCGATCAGCAGGTCACCCTCGGCGCTCCGGCCGTCGGCGAACCGGGCCCGTACGCCCGCCCCGGTCGACTCGGCCGCGACCAGCCGGGCGCCGTGCACGATCGGTACGCGCTGCCGGGCGGCCTCGTCGCGCAGCGCCCGGTAGAGGTCGGACCGCCGCACCGTGGTGTTGCCCCGCCCCCGGGTGCGGGTGCCGCTGGTGCCGAACTCGCCCAGCCGGCGGCCCTGGTGGTTGAACATCGCCATCCGGGGAGTCGGGTGGCCGAGCCCGGCGACCAGCTCGTCCAGGCCGATCGCGCGCAGCGCGTCCAGCCCGTTGACCGAGAGGGTCAGGAAGGAGCCCACGCCGACCGCGTCCCGCTCGTACGCCTCGTGGACCACCGAATCGATGCCGGCGCGGCGCAGGGCGAGGGCGGCGACCGGGCCGGCGATACCACCACCGATGATCAATGCCTTAGTCATCTCATGACTATACATAGAATGACTATGGCGAGGAAGACCGTCACCTAAGGTGAGGCCATGGCCGCCCGCGCACACCGCCACTCACCGCTGGCGATGATGGTGCTCGCCCTCCTGGTCGAGCAGCCGATGCACGCGTACCGGATGCAGCAGCTCATCCAGGAGCGCGAGAAGCAGGACGTGGTCAACGTCGCGCAGCGCAACAGCATCTACCAGGCCATCGAGCGACTGCGGCGCGACGAGCTGGTGCGGGTCAGCCACACCGCCCGGGACGAGCGGCGGCCGGAACGCACGGTCTACGAGCTGACCGACGCCGGCCGGCGGACGCTGGACGGCTGGCTGGTCGAGGCGCTGGCCACCCCGGCGCGCGAGTTCCCGGAGTTCCCCGCCGCGCTCTCCTTTCTGCCGCTGCTGCCGCCGGCCGAGGCGGCCCGGCAGCTCGAACGACGCGCCGAGACGCTCGCCGCGCGGCTGCGCGAACGCGAGGCCGTCCTCGCCCGGGTGGACCTGCCGCGGCTCTTCCTGGTCGAGGACGAGTACCGGCTGGCGCTGCTGCGTACCGAGCTGGACTGGGTCCGCGGCCTCGCCGCCGACCTGCGCGCCGGGACGCTGACCTGGTCCGGCGAGTGGCTGGCCGGCTGGACCGGCGCGGCGGACGACGCCGGGGAATGACCGGTGTGGCGAACGCCACCCGACGCGTCTGACCGATCGGTCAGAGTCTGACCGATCGGTCAGGCATGCTGGAACGCATGGCACGGACGACCCCGCAGACTCACGGCGAGATCCTGGCCGCGGCGGCCCGGCGGTTCGCGGTGACCGGCTACAAGGGCACCTCGTTGCAGGACATCGCCCGTGAGGTGGGCTGTTCCAAGGCGGCCGTGCTCTACCACTTCGCCAGCAAGGAAGCCCTGCTCGCCGAGCTGATGGCCCGGCCGATCGAGGTGCTGCGCCAGCTCGACGTGCGGATCGCCGCCCTCGACGGCGCCGCCGCCCAGCGCGCCGCCGCCGAGGGCTTCGTGGACCTCGCGGTCCGCTTCCGGCGGGAGATCGCGCTGCTGCGCGGCGAGTTCCCCGAACTGCTGGCGCAACCGGCCTTCGCCCACGTCCAGCGCATCTCGGAACGGCTGCTCGACGCGCTCGCGGGGCACTGCGAGGGCCCGGGCGGCCGGATCGCGGCGATGGTCGTGCTGGCCGGGGTGCCGGAGGCGTGCGCCGAGTTCGTCGACGTGCCCGACGACGAGTTGCGCCCCGCCCTGCTGGCGATCGCCACCCGGGCGCTGGCACCGCTCGACCCACCCAACCCCGAATGAGGACAAGGATCTGATGGCGACCCTGCTGTACCGGCTCGGCCGGGCCTCATTGCGCCACCGGCGACTCGTCGTCGCCGTCTGGCTCGTCGTACTCGTCGGCCTCGGCCTCGCCGCGGCGACCCTGCGCGGCCCGACGGCGAGCAACTTCACCATGCCCGGGACCGAGTCGCAGCAGGCGCTGGACCTGCTGGCCGAGCGGTTCCCGGCGGCCAGCGGCGCCACCGGGACGATCGCGGTCAAGGCGCCGGCGGACGGCCAGCTCGCCACGCCCGAGGGGCAGGCGGTGGTCAAGGGCGTCGTGCAGGAGGCCGCGACCCTGCCCGGCGTGGTCGGCGCCGTCGACCCGTTCCAGGTCCAGGCGGTCTCCCCCAACGGCCGGTTCGCCCTGGTGCAGGTGCAGTTCGCGACGGGCGCCGACGAGGTCACCGACGACCAGCGCGAGGCGTACGAGAAGGTCGGCGCGCAGGCCGAGGCGCAGGGCTGGCAGGTCGCGCCCGGCGGCGAGGTGCTCAACTCCGAGCCCGAGGTCGGCTCCACCGAGGCGCTGGGCGTACTGGTCGCCGCGATCGTCCTGATCATCACGTTCGGCTCGCTGGTCGCCGCCGGCATGACCATGCTCAACGCCCTGATCGGCGTCGCCGTCGGCATGGCCGGCCTGTACGCGCTCAGCGGCGCGGTCGAGCTGACCAGCACCGCGCCCATCCTGGCCCTGATGCTCGGCCTGGCCGTCGGCATCGACTACTCCCTCTTCATCACCTCCCGGCACCGGCAGAACCTGCTCGACGGGTTGGAGCCGGACGAGGCGGTCGGCCGGGCCGTGGGCACCGCCGGCTCCGCCGTCGTCTTCGCCGGCGCCACGGTGGTCATCGCGCTGGCCGGCCTGGCCGTGGTCAACATCCCCTTCCTCACCGTGATGGGTCTGGCCGCCGCCGGCACCGTCACCGTGGCGGTGCTCGTCGCGATCACCCTCCAGCCGGCCCTGCTCGGCTTCGCCGGCCGCAAGGTGCTCCCGCGCAAGCTGCGCCGGGCCGACGCCGCGCCGGCCGCCGGTGACACCCCGCCCGCCGAGGACCGCTCCGGCTTCGGCTTCCGCTGGGCGCACTGGGTCACCAAGCTGCGGATCCCGGTCATCCTGGTCGGCCTGCTCGGCCTCGGACTCCTCGCGCTGCCGGCGCAGGACATGCGCCTGGCCCTGCCGGACGCGGCCACCGCGCCCGAGGGCAGCGCGGCCCGGGTCAGCAGCGAGGTCATCCGCGAGGGCTTCGGGCCCGGCTTCACCGGCCGGCTCGCCGTGGTGGTCACCTCGGACTCCCCGCAGGACACCGCCGCCGCCGTACCGCAGGTGACCGCGCTGATCCAGCGCACCGAGGGCGTGCTGGCCGTGGCCCCGCCGCAGGTCGACCCCTCCGGCCGGACGGCGCTGCTCGGCGTCATCCCCAAGACCGGGCCGACCGACGCGGCCACCGAGACGCTGGTCCACGACATCCGCGCCGGCGTCGGCTCGATCGGCAACGCGGAGGTGCTGCTCACCGGCGTCACCGCGATCGGCATCGACGTCTCCGAGAAGCTCTCCGACGCGCTGCCGGTCTACCTGCTGCTCGTCGTCGGGCTGTCGATCCTGCTGCTGATGCTGGTGTTCCGCTCGATCCTGGTGCCGGTCAAGGCGGCGCTGGGCTTCCTGCTCACCGTGGCCGCCACCTTCGGCATCACCGTCGCGGTGTTCCAGCAGGGGCACCTGGCCGACCTGGTCGGGCTGGACACCCCGGGCCCGCTGATCAGCTTCCTGCCGATCCTGCTGATCGGCATCCTGTTCGGACTCGCCATGGACTACGAGGTCTTCCTGGTCTCCCGGATGCGCGAGGACTTCGTGCACGGCGACACCCCGCGCCAGGCCACCATCAACGGGATGGGCCACGGCGCCCGGGTGGTCACCGCCGCCGCGCTGATCATGATCTCGGTCTTCGGCGGCTTCGTCTTCCTCGACGACCCGGTGATCAAGTCGATGGGCTTCGCGCTCGCGATCGGTGTCGCCATCGACGCCTTCGTGGTGCGGATGACCATCGTGCCGGCGGTGATGTCGCTGCTCGACCGGACGGCCTGGTGGCTGCCCCGTTGGCTGAACCGGGCACTGCCCAACGTGGACATCGAGGGTGAGGGGCTGCGCGCCCACCTCGACCGGGAGCCGGTCGACGCCTGACGGACGGGGCCTGCCCGGCCGGTCTACACGCCGGCCGGGTAGGTCTCCATCTCACCCATCGCGCTCAGCGCGGGCAGCGGGTGCAGCGCGGTGGTCTCGTCGCACCAGATGAACCCGTCGTACCGCTCGGCCAGCCGGGTCGGCACATAGTTGCCCCAGGACTCGAAGGTCGGGTCGTAGACCACCCCGATGGCCCGGTGGTCGACCGTGCCGGTGATCCACTCCGGCTCGTCCGCACCGCCGAAGACCAGCACCGCCCGCTCCGGCATCAGCTCGTGCAGCCGCCGCTCCACCGAACCCTCCCGGGCCGGCGGCACCACCATCGCCTCGGCCGGCGAACCCCAGCGTGGCGCGGCGACCACCGTCCCCCGGTAGCTGCCGAACCCGACCAGCACGACCCCGTCCCGGCCCAGCCGTTCCCGGCCCAACTGGCCGATGTTCACCATCCCGTCGGTGGCCATGTCGGTGGCCCGGGCGTCTCCCACATGCGTGTTGTGCGCCCAGACGATCCCCCGCGACTGAGGGCCGTAGTGCTCCAGCAGGCGGTCCAGCGTGTCCGTCATGTGGATGTCCCGCACGTTCCACGACTCCGGGCCGCCGCGCACCATCGCCCGGTAGTAACGCTCCGCGCCGGCCACCACCTCCGCGTTCTGCCAGGCCGCGAAGGCGTCCGGGCCGTCCGAGGCGGCGTGTGCCCGGGTACGCGCCAGCAGGCGTACCACCTCCTCCTCGCAGCGCGCGGAGACGAACCGGCTGGCCGCGCCGTACTCCTCGACCTGCTTGCCGTACGGCTCGAAGCAGCGGTAGGCCTCCTGCGCCGCCTCCAGCGACTGCGGGTCCTCCTCGCCGAGGTAGTCGAAGATGGCCTGCATGGACTCCCACAGGCTGTAGACGTCCAGGCCGTGGAAGCCGGCCCGCTCCCCCGCCGGGCGTTCCATGTTCCAGGCCCGCAACCAGCGGCAGAACCGGTTCACCTCGGCGTTCGCCCACATCCAGGTGGGCCAGCGTTCGAAGCATTCCAGCGCGAGCCGCGGGTCGGCGGCGCCGCCGGGCGCGCCGGTCACCGACCGGTTCACCCGGTCGCAGTCCGGCCAGTCGCCCTCCACCGCCACGAAGGAGAAGCCGTGCTCGGCGATGAGCCGGCGGGTGAACTGCTCGCGCAACCGGTAGTAGTCGTAGCTGCCGTGCGTCGCCTCGCCGATCATCACCACCCGGGCGTCCCCGACACGCGCCAGCAACGGATCGAAGTCGCTCGGCGCGCCGAGCCGCTGAACCAGCATGTCCGCGGCTACCCGGCGGGTCCGCGACCAAACTCGGACCGTGGCCGCGGGCGTCGATGGCCGTCCCGGTCCCACCCTCCAATCAACCACTTCCGCCGCTCGCGGTGTGCAAGCGCGCAGGACGGGTAGCCGGGCGGCATGACCGTCACCGGGGCGCAGTTGCAGGACTACCTGGCCGGGCTCGACTACCCGGTCTCCCGCGAGGACCTGGTCCGCTGGGGTCAGGAGAACGGGGCCAGCACCGAGCTGTTGCAGATGTTGCGGGCGTTGCCCGCCGAACAGTTCAACGACCCCGCCGAGCTGCACGAGGCGCTGGCGACCCTGGCCTGAGCAGGCCGTCGGTCTCCGCGCGCGGGTCGCGGGCGTGCAGCAGACGGAACAGGACCAGCCACTGCTCCGGCCAGACCAGCCCGACCGGCGTGGCCGGGTCGAGCCGGGTGGCCCGTAGCGCACCGTCCACCCGGCCGCGCGGGTGGGCCGTGCGCAGCGAGGCGGCGAGCGAACCGCCGGCGCCGCCGAACCCGAGCTCGACCATCCTCCGGTACGCCGGCAACGCCGCCCGGGGCAGCAGCGGCTCGGGGCGGCGCTCGACCCGCAGGATCCCGCCGTCGACGCCGGGCACCGGCCGGAACGCGGCACGCGGCACCCGCCCGGCCAGCCGCCAGTGATGTTCCGGCCAGGTGAGCACGGTCAGCCTGCTCCACCGGCCGTGGTCGCCGGTGCGCTTGCGGGCGTACTCAAGTTGGGTGAGCAGCGTCGCGGCCCGCAATCCGGGCGCGGCCAGGCACCAGCGGACCACCGCGGCCGTCAGCGACCAGGGGATGTTGCCGACCACGGAGAACGGCTCGTCCGGCGGCGGCGCGGCGAGGAAGTCCTCCTGCCGGTGGCTGACCTGGGGCAGTTGGGCGGCGAGGGCGGCCAGGTCGCCGGCGGCGGCCGGGTCCACCTCGTACGCGACCAGCCGCGCGCAGCGGGCGGCGAGCGGACGGGTCAGCTGACCCCGTCCCGCGCCAACCTCCAGCAGCAGATCGTCGGGGCCGGGCCGGGCGGCCCGCACCAGCCGCGCGACGGCGGCCGGGTCGGTCAGGAAGTTCTGGGACAGTACGCGACGGGACCGGTCGCGTGCGGTGGTGCGGGATCGGCGGGGCGCCACGGGATCGTCCTGTCTGTCGCCGGTCGGCGACGGGGACGGACAGGCAGCGCACGGCGGGCCTGTCCGAGCGGATCGGGACTCGGACGACCCTGGAGGTTCGGCGTGGGACGCGGACGCGCGCGCCGACCGCGAGGGGTCAGCGGCGTGGCGGCGCCGGGTGCGACAGCACCGGCCTCGGTCGGTGGACCGGTCGGCGACGGTGCGAGGTCAGGTCAGGCGCGGCGGTGAGCGTCCCGGCCGGCCAGGGCCGGGCGCCGGACTCGCGGGCGGGCAACCAGGAGGAGGCCCCGCACGGCCGGCGCGGCGGCCACGTCGATCAGGGCATGCGTGAACATGTCGGCCAGGCTAGCGGCGGCCCGGTCGCCCCGCGACGGGGTTTCCGGAACCGTCCGGGTCGTCCGTCATCCGGCCACCTGGCTGTTCGGCTCGCAGGGTCGCCGGGCTGGTGGACCGGCGGGCTGGCGGGCTGGCTCGCCCGGCTACGCACGCGCCCCACCACGGGGTGGCCCACCGGCACTGGCTCGCTCACCGCAGGACTACGCGGAGTAACGTGCGCCCCCACTCTCCCCAGCGAGCGATATACCTCTCAGGCATAAATATGCCTCAGAGGTATATCGCTCAACACTCATCTGCCCTGGCTGGGGCGACACGCCCGGCGGCACCCACCGGCCCGGGGTGGGCGGGACCCGCGAGCTCTCAGATCTCGACGGTGCGGCCCTCGGCGCGGGCCACCTCGGCGGCGGACAGGATCTCCACCACCTCCCGACCGAAGCGCACGTCGCAGCGGTGGTCCCGGGTGCCGGCGTCGATCTCCTCGAGGAGCTGGTCGATCGCCGCGCCGAAGGCGGTGATGGCGTCGCCGTCGCCCGGCGGCACCGTCTCGGTGCCGTTCTCGCCGAAGAAGACGAAGTCGCGGGTCGTCGCCTCACGAGGCGCGTCCAGGGTGAGCGAGATCGCGCTGGTGGCGCCGCCGACGTGGGTGAGCAGCAGGTGGACCAGGCCGCTCGGGCCGTTCATCGCGGCCACCCGGGTGACCCGGCCGAGCACCGGCAGGATGATCGACAGCGCGTGCGGACCGATGTCCCAGAGGGCGCCGTGCTCGATCCGCCACTGCGAGTCGCCGTACGGGCTGCCGGGCTGGTAGATCGAGGCGAACATGGTCGCCCGCGCGTGCTGCCAGCCGCCGGCCGCGGCGGTCGAGGCGAGGAAGCCGGTGACGTTCGGGTGGAAGCGCTGGGTGAAGAAGACCACCGAGGCCACCCCGGACTGCTGGGCGGCGGCGACCACCCGGTCGGCGTCGGCGAGGGTGAGCGCCAGCGGCTTGTCCAGCAGCAGGTGCCGGCCCGCGATGGCGGCGCGTACGGCGAGGTCGGCCTGGATGTCGGGCGGGAGCGCCACGGCGACCGCGTCGCAGGCGTCCAGCAGCGCGTCGACGTCGCCGAACGCCGGTACGCCGTGCCGGTCGGCCAGCTCGGCGGCCCGCTCCGGGTTGCGTCCCCAGACGCCGACCAGTTCGGCGCGCGGGTGCGCGTCGATCGCGGCGGCGTGCGTCTCCGCCGCCCAGTGACCGGTGCCAAACAAGCCGAACCGCAGCACGAGTACCCCCGGTGTCGTCGTCCGCCACGGCGGTGCCGTGGCGTGATCCAACCTAGTCGTCCCCGGCCGGGCACGTCCGGCCGACCTGGCCGAGTGACCGGGGCGAGGGCGATTACTACGACGGTTAGTAGGCTGTGCCGGTGACCGAGACTCCGACGGTGTGCCCGCGATGACCAGCGCAGCCTCAGCCGGCTCGCCGGTGGACGGGATCCTCGCGACGGCAACGATCGTGCTGTCGCTCGTACTCGCGCTCTGGAGCCTGGTGGCGGCGCTGCGCCACCGCGCGCCGGACCGGCTCCAGTTCGTCGGCCTGGCGGTGCTGGAGGTGGCGCTGCTCGCGCTGGCGGTGGCGGCGCTGGTCGCGCTCGGCGGCGGCGAGCGACCGGGCGAGCCCGGCGCCTTCTTCGGCTACCTGGTGACGCTGGTCTGCCTGCCGCCGCTGGCCTGGGTGCTGGCCAGGATGGAGCCGACCCGCTGGGGCTCGGCGATCGTCTGCGCGATCTGCCTGGTCACCCCGGTGGTCGTGGTCCGGCTCCAGCAGACCTGGGAGGTCCTCGGTGGTTGAGACCGGCACCTCCACACAGGCCACGAACAAGGGTCCGGGTCGGCTGCTGATCGCGGTCTACCTGCTCTTCGCGATCGCCGCGACCTCGCGGGCCGGGCTCCAGATCGCCACGAAGTTCGACGAGGCGCCGGTGGCGTACCTGCTCTCCGCGCTGGCCGCGGTGATCTACATCGTCGCCGCCGTCGGGCTGGCCCGCGCCGGTCACGCCGGCCGCCGGGTCGCGCTCGCCTGCTGCTCGGTGGAGCTGGTCGGGGTCGTCGGGGTGGGCGTGCTGAGCCTGGTCGACAAGGAACTCTTCCCCGACGAGACGGTGTGGTCCGGATTCGGCAGCGGCTACGGCTACATCCCGCTCGTCCTGCCCATCCTCGGCCTCCTCTGGCTCTACCGCACCCGCCACACCCCCACCTGACCCCACCCCGCCTGCGGCCGCACCTTCCCAGAAAGCGTGGCCTCGGAAGCCGGAATGGCCACTCTTTCTCGGAAAGAGTGGCCAGTTCGCGGGGCGGGGGGGTCAGTCCTTGGGGCCGCCGGCTACGTAGATGACCTGGCCGGAGACGAAGGACGCGCCCTCGCTGGCGAGGAACGAAATGGTGTGGGCGATGTCCTCCGGACGGCCGCAGCGGCGGACCGGGATCTCGGCGGCGGCGTGCTGCTGCAGCGCCTCGAAGTCGACCTTCATCCGGGCGGCGGTCGCGGCGGTCATGTCGGTGACGATGAAGCCCGGCGCGACCGCGTTGACCGTCACGCCGAACGGGCCCAGCTCGATGGCGAGCGTCTTGGTGAAGCCCTGGAGGCCGGCCTTGGCCGCCGAGTAGTTCGCCTGGCCCCGGTTGCCCAGCGCCGAGGTGCTGGAGAGGTTGACGATCCGGCCCCACTTCCGGTCGACCATGTGCTTCTGGGCGGCCTGGCTGAACAGGAACGCGCCCCGCAGGTGCACGCCCATCACCGTGTCCCAGTCGGCGTCGGTCATCTTGAACAGCAGGTTGTCGCGGAGCACGCCGGCGTTGTTGACCAGCACGGTCGGCCCGCCCAGCTCGGCGGCGATCCGCTCGACGGCCGCCTCGACCTGGGCCCGGTCGGACACGTCGGCGCCGACCCCGAGCGCCCGGCCGCCGTCGGCGGCGATCGCGTCCACGGTCTCCTTCGTCGCCGACTCGTCGATGTCGACCACGGCGACGGCCATGCCGTCGGCGGCCAGCCGTCGGGCGGTGGCCGCGCCGATGCCGCGCGCGGCTCCGGTCACGATGGCGACGCGGGGCTCCTCCGACATGATTACCTCCCGGTAACTTGTGGGTCGATCGAAGGAGCTTAACCCAGGGGTACGCCCACCCGGACCGGCCCGCAGCGGCGGTCCGCGCCGCCGGCCGCCGGCCGGCTGTCCGAGCACATCGGACACCGTCGGGCCCGGCCGGCGGTCGGCGGAAGGGTCAGATCTTCGCACCCCGGCAGAGCCGGATCCAGCGGTAGCCGTAGCCGGCCAGCTTGAGGTTGTCCAGCTTGCCCACCTCGCCGTACCCCCGGTCGGCGAGGACGTCCGTCGGCAGGTCCGCCTCGGGGGCGAGCACGCTCAGGTCGACCTCGACGTCCTCGGTGCCCAGGTTGTGCAGGAAGACCATCGTCCCGGTCGGCCCGTCGGCGCGGTGCGCCAGCACCCCGGCCGGCATTTGCACGTCGATGTGCGTCGTCGCGCCCGAGCCGATCTCGGGGGCCTCGCGGAGCGTACGGATCATCCGCTCGAACCAGGCCAGCAGCGACTTCGGGTCACGGCGCTGGGCGGTCACGTTGACCTTCTCGTAGCTGAACTCACCCTTGTCGATCACCGGTCGGGCCAGCTTCTCCGGGTCGGCGGTGGAGAACCCGGCGTTCGGCTTGTACGACCACTGCATCGGGGTGCGGATGGCCTCCCGGCCGGGCAGCGACAGGTCCTCGCCCATGCCGATCTCCTCGCCGTAGCGCAGCACCGGCGTGCCGCGCAGCGAGAACTGCAGGGCGTACGCCAGCTCGATGCGGCGGCGGTCGTTGCCGAGCATCGGGGCCAGCCGGCGCCGGATGCCCCGGTCGTAGATCCGCATGTTCTCGTCCGGGCCGAACTCGGCGTACACCTGGTTGCGCTGCTCGGCGGTGAGCCGGGAGAGGTCGATCTCGTCGTGGTTGCGCAGGAAGGTGGCCCACTGGCCGCCGGCGGGCAGCGCTGGGGTGTCCCGCAGCGCCTCGATCACCGGCTCCGGGTCCTGCCGGGCCAGGGCCAGCATGAGCCGGCCGTTGAGCATGAAGTCGAAGAGCATGTGGATCCGGTTGCCGGAACCGCCGGCGTCGCCGAAGAACGTGGGCAGCTGGTCCGGCTCGACGTTCGCCTCGGCCAGCAGGACCGCGTCGGCGCGCCGCCACTGCACGTGCTGGCGCATCTCGGTGAGGAACTCGAAGTCCTTGGGCGAGTTGGGGTTGCCCGGCTCGGTCAGCTCGATGATGAACGGCACCGCGTCCATCCGGAAACCGGAGACGCCGAGCTGGAGCCAGAACGACATCACCTTCTTGATCTCCGCGCGGACCTCTGGGTTGGCGAAGTTGAGGTCCGGCTGGAACGTGTAGAACCGGTGGTAGTACCACGCCTTCGCGGTGCGGTCGTAGCTCCAGGTCTCGTTCTGCTCGCCGGGAAAGACCATGCCCTGGTGCCGGTCGTCCGGCTCGGTGTCGGACCAGACGTACCAGTCCCGGTACGGCGAGTCGGGCGAGGAGCGGGCGGACTGGAACCAGGGGTGCTCGTCGGAGGTGTGGTTGACCACCAGGTCGATGATCACCCGGATGCCCCGGTTCTGCGCCTGGTGCAGCAGCTCCGCGAAGTCGCCGAGGGTGCCGAAGCGGGGGTCCACGTTGTAGAAGTCGGTGGCGTCGTAGCCGTCGTCCCGGTTCGGCGAGGGATGGATCGGGTGCAGCCACAGGCAGGTCACCCCTAGCCGGGCCAGGTAGTCCAGCCGGCCGATCAGCCCTCGGATGTCACCGACCCCGTCGCCGTCGGAGTCCGCGTACGTGTCGATGTCGAGGCAGTAGACGACGGCCTCGGAGTACCACCTGTCACCCATGCCGAACTTATGTCTCCGATCGGCCGTCCCGGCAAACGCGCGACCGTGGCCGCCAGCGGTCCGATCGGCGCCGTCCCGACGGGTACGGTGCCGGCATGGGCGAGGACGAGACCCTGCGGGACGTCGACTGGACCGACGGCCGCTGGCTGCGCGAGCCGGTGCGGATCGAGCGGACCGACGCGGGTGACCTGCTGGTGGAGCCGGGCGCGGAGAGCGACTTCTGGCGGCACACCAGCTACGGGTTCGTGCACGACGACGGGCCCGCCCTGCTCGCCCCGCTGCCCGGCGGCAGCGCCGTCGAGGTGAGCTTCCGGCTGGACTACGGCGAGCAGTTCGACCAGGCCGGGGTGCTGGTCCGGGTGGACGAGCGGAACTGGGTCAAGGCCGGGGTGGAGGTCAGCGACGGCGAGCCGCAGCTCGGCGCGGTGGTCACCCGGGAGGTCTCCGACTGGTCGGTGGCGCCGGTGCCGGAGTGGGCCGGGCGGGAGGTCACCGTCCGGGCCAGCCGGGACGGTGACGCGCTCACCGTCCGGGCCCGGGTGGACGACGAGCCGTGGCGGCTGGTCCGGCTCGCCCCGCTCGCCCCGGAGGCGGCGGCGTCGGCCGGTCCGTTCTGCTGCTCGCCGACCCGGTCCGGCTGACCGTGCGGTTCACCGGCTGGCGCCAGGGCCCGGCCGACCGCGAACTGCACCCCTCGACCTGACCCGCCTGCCGACGCCGCGATCGGCCGCGAGCTTGCGGCGTGTCGCGGTATCCCGAGCGCCGGACATCGCGACACGCCGCAAGCGGGGCAGGTCAGCGGGCGGCAGGGCCTGAGCGGGTGGTCAGTGGGGCGGGTCACCGGCAGGTGTGGGGGTCGGATGCGCGGGTACCACTGTCCGATCCCGGCAGCTCGCGGAAGGACGCCCATGGCTCTCGCCCAGAACGTCGACCCGAACCAGTTCACCGGGCTGACCGGCTGGGTGGCGAGCGTCATCGACTCGCTGGGCGCGGTCGGGGTCGCGCTGCTGGTGGCCCTGGAGAGCATCATCCCGCCGATCCCCAGCGAGGTCGTGCTGGCGATGGCCGGCTACCTCGCCAGTGCGGGCCGGTTCCACCTGGTGGTGATCGTGCTCGCCGCGACGGCGGGCTCGTTGCTGGGCGCGCTGGTGCTCTACTGGCTCGGCGCGGCGCTCGGCGAGGAACGGCTCAAGCGCTGGCTGGACCACATCCCGCTGGTGGACTCCGACGACCTGGAGAAGGCCGACCGCTGGTTCGAGCGGTACGGCCGGTGGGCGGTCCTGATCGGTCGGGTGGTGCCGGTGGTCCGCAGCCTGGTGTCGGTCCGGCCGGGGCGAACCGGATGCCGCTGGGTGAGTTCGTCCTGTTGACCACGCTGGGCAGCGGGGTGTGGAACACGCTGATCGTGGGGCTGGGCTACGCGCTCGGGTCGCGCTGGGAGGACGTCGACCGGTACAGCAGCTGGTTCAACTACGCGATCTTCGCCGTCTTCGCCGTCATGATCGCGAGCTGGGTGGTGAAGAAGGTCCGCAAGCGGCGGGCGCGGCGCGACCGGCAGTCGGTGACCGCCGGTCGCTGACCGCGACGCCGTCGCTCAGTACTTCGCGGTGATCGAGGTGAACTCCCAGGTGTTCTGGGCGATGCCGGAGCAGTTGGAGACCACTCCCCCGCCCGGGCAGGGGCGGTCCCGGTTGACCGACCAGAAGGTGAAGCGGGACAGGCCGCGGGCCTTGGCCCAGTCCCGGATCTGCGTCCAGGTGGCCGGGGAGGTCAGCTCCTGCTGGTCGGAGAGGCCGTTCATGCCGGAGATGCCCATGTGCGCGTACGCGGTGGCGTCCGACCAGCCGAAGGCCGTCTTCAGCGCGTTCTTCAAGCCCTCCGCCGCGTTGACCGTGCTCTGGTACATGTTCGCGCCACCGCCGAAGTCGAACGGCATGATGGTGAAGGTGTCGATGTTCGCGCCGAGCGCGGCTGCCTGGTTGATCAGCCGGGTGCCCCAGTAGTTCGGCCCGCTGGTCGAGGTGCCGAACGTGACGATCGTCTTGATCCCCGGGTTGTTCTGCTTGACGATCTTCAGCGCGCCGAGGATCCGGTCCTGCACCACCTCGTTCTCGAACTCGTCGCTGTTCTCGATGTCGATGTCGATCGCCTTCAGCCCGTACGCGTTGATCACCTGCTGGTACGCGCCGGCCAGAGCGGTGGCGGAGGAGCAGTTCGGGCCGAGCTTGTTGCCGCTCCACCCGCCGAAGGACGGGATCACGTCACCGCCGGCGGCCTTGATCGCGGCGATGGTGCTGGCGTGCGCGCCGCCGGTGAGCGGGCCGCTGCCGTCCCAGGCCGGGGTGCAACCTCCGCCGGAGAGGACGAACGCGATGGTGAACCACTTGATCCCGGTCGCCCCCATCACCGTCGACGGCGCGGGCGGGTCGCCCCAGCCGGGGTAGAGGTAGGGCGCGGCGGCCATCGGGGCGGTGCCGCCGGTGCAGCCGGTGGTGGTGGCGGAGACCGGCGCGGACTTCGCCGACTCGCCGGCGGAGTTGTACGCGGCCACCGTGTAGCTGTGCGCGGAGCAGGCGGCCAGCCCGCTGACCGTGGTCGAGGTGCCGGTGAGGGTGGCCCGGACGGTCGAGCCCTCGTACACCCGGTAGCCGGTGACCGTGCCGCCGACGGCGTTCCAGGCCAGCGCGATCGAGGACGCGGTGGTGCCGGTGACCCGCAGGCCGCCGGGGGTGGCCGGGGCGGACGGGTTGCCGCCGCCTCCGCCGGTGCAGGAGCCACCGTTGACCGTGCAGTTGGTCGGGTCGCCGTTACCGCTGACCACGAAGCCGAACGTGGTGCTGGCACCGGGGGCGAGGGTGCCGTTCCAGGACTGGTTCAGCGCGGTGACGTGCTGGCCGGAGGTGGTCAGCCGGGCGTCCCAGAAGGTGCCGAGCGAGCTGCCGGCGGGCAGGTCGAACTGCACGTTCCACGAGCTGATGCTGGCCGAGGTGTCGTTGGTGACGGTGAACTTCGCCTCGTACCCGCTGCCCCAGCTGGAGGTGCGGACGAAGGCGGCGGTGGCGGCGGACGCGGCCGGTGGGGCCACGACGGTGGCCGCGACCAGGGCGGCGGCGAGCGCGACGACGAACGTCGCCGCGCGTGGGGAGCGGAGTTTCACGATGGCCTCCAGGGACCTGTGGTGG
>NZ_JAEVHN010000064.1:0-17296 GCF_016803375.1 Micromonospora sp. 4G55 | reverse complement strand
GAGGGCGAAGCGGTCCCGCAGGAACGCGGCGGCCTCGTCCTGCGCCCGCCGGCCGGCGTCGAAGACGCCGGGCATTGCGAAGAACCCGTGGATCATCCCGGGATACCGGCTGAGCGTGACCGGCACGCCCGCCTCGCGCAGCCGCTCGGCGTACCGCTCCCCCTCCTCGCGCAGCGGGTCGTACTCGGCGGTGACGACCAGGGCCGGCGGGAGGTCGGCGAGGTCGGCGGCGAGCAGCGGGGAGGCGAGCGGGTCCGCCGCGTCGGCGGGGTCGGGCAGGTAGTGCCGCCGGTACCAGTCGACGGAGTGCCGGTTGAACAGCAGCGGGTCCTCGTCGCCGGCCGGGGCGCGGTCGGCCCGCTGGTCGGTGTTCGGATAGATCAGCAGCTGCCCGGCGAGCCGGGGGCCGGTGGCGCGGGCCAGCAGGGTCACCGCCGCCGTCAGGTTGCCGCCGGCGCTGTCGCCGCCGACGACGAGGCGTTCCGGGTCGGCCCCGAACTCCTCGGCGTGCGTGGCGATCCACGCGGTCGCGGCGTGGCAGTCGTGCACCGCGGCGGGGAACGGGTGCTCCGGGGCGAGCCGGTAGCCGACCGTGACGACCTGCCCGCCGGAGGCGTTGGCCAGCCGGCGGCAGATGCCGTCGGCGGTGTCCACGCTGCCCAGCGTCCAGCCGCCGCCGAAGAAGTACAGCAGGGTGGGCAGCGGGCCGTCGCCGGCCGGCCGGTACACCCGTACCGGAAGGTCGCCGGCCGGGCCGGGCACGTGCGTGTCGCGTACCTCGTGGACCGGCTCGACGTCGCCGCCGCCGGCGCGGATCGCGGCGAGGTCGGCGGCGCGGGCCTCGGCGAGGGTCTGGGTGTAGAGCGGCGGCGTGCCGGCCGCCGCCCGCGCGGCCCGGTACGCCACCACCTGGGGGGTCGAGGGGCATGCCGTCTCCTATCCGCCGGTCGAGACGAAGAGCTTGTCGATGCCACGCAGGAAGAGGCTCCCGCTGTAGGTCGGTGTCCGGGTGACCGTCAGCCGCGGGAAGCGGGCCAGCAGTCGGGGCAGGGCGAGCCGCCCCTCCAGCCGGGAGACCGCGGCGCCGAGGCAGAAGTGCGGGCCGACGCCGAAGGCGAGCGAGGGCGGCCCGTCCCGGCGCGGGTCGAACCGGTCGGGGTCGGGGAAGCGCGCCGGGTCGCGGTTGGCGCCGGCGATCATCAGCAGCACGTTCTCGTCCCGCCGGACCGGTACGCCGCCGAGTTCGGTGTCGCGGGGCGCGGCCCGGGCCAGGAAGTGCACCGGGCTCTCCAGCCGCAGCACCTCGTCCACGCAGCCCCGGGCGAGCGCGTCGTCACCGGGCAGCGCCGCGACGACGTCCGGATGCGCGAGCAGCAGCGGCAGGCCGTTGCTGAACATGTAGACGGTGGTCACGAAGCTGGCGTTGAAGAGCACGATCAGGTTGCTGATCAGCTCCTCCTCGGTCAGCGCCACGTCGCCGGCGTCCACCGCCTCGACCAGCCCGCTGATCAGGTCCGCGCCGGGCCGCGCGCGGCGGTGCGCGATCAGGTCCCGGTAGTAGGCGCGCAGCTCCTCGGCGGCCTGGTTGGCCAGGGCGAGGCGCTGCGGGGTCTTCCCGGCCACGTCCAGGAACTCGTCGATCCAGTCGACCCGCTGCCGGTACCAGGCGAGGTCGGACTCGGGCAACCCGATGAACTCGGCCATCACCAGCGCCGGCACCGGGTACGCGAAGTCGGCCACGAAGTCGGTCTCGGCGCCGTCGGCGCCCGCCTCCGCCATCCGGTCCAGCAGCGTGTCGACGACCCGGACGATCACCGGTTCGAGGGCGCCCAGCCGGCGCGGGGTGAAGGTCTTCGCGAAGACCGAGCGCATCCGGGTGTGGTCCGGCGGGTTGACGAACATCATCGAAGAGTTGAAGGTGCGCAGGATCTCCTGCTCCTGCCAGCCGGGCGGGGCCTGCTTGTACCACTCCGGGTCGCGCAGCACCTGGTCGACCAGGTCGTACCCGGCGGCGACCGCGGTGATCGTGCTGTGTTCGGCGCGGGCCGGCACGGTGCTGATCGGTCCGTGCCCGTGCAGGGCCGCGTACCACGGATAGGGGTGCTGCCGACCCTGCTCGCTGTAGAGGCCGGTCAGGATCTCGTCGACGTCCACGGTGGTGCTTCCTCCCCAGGATGGACGGTGGGGCGGCGGGTCACCCCGCCGCCCCACCGGTGTCACAGTCCGAGCAGTCGTAGTGGTACGACGTCCGCCATCGCCTGGTTGCCGGCGTCGTTCGGGTGGATGTGGTCACCCGAGTCGTACGCGGGCAGCAGCCGGCTCGGCTGCGCCGGGTCGCGGAGCACCGCGTCGAAGTCGAGCACCCCGTCGAACTCGTCGGCGCCCGCGCCGCGCAGCCAGTTGTTGACCGCCTGCCGGGTGGCGTCCTTTTCGGGCGTCCACACCCCCGGGTTGCCGTGCCCCTCGTACGGGGTGAGGGTGGCCGCCAGGCTGCGCAGGCCGCGCGCCTTGACCTGCTGGTTGACCTGGCGCAGCGCGGCGATGATCTGCTCCGCGGAGTCGCCGGACATCCAGATGTCGTTGATGCCCAGGTGGGTGACGACCGTCTTCACCCCGGTCTGCGGGAAGACGTCCTCGTTCAGCCGGGCCAGGGCGTTCGGGCCCAGCTCGTTGTAGCCGGGGAAGCCACCGCGCCCGGCTCCGGGCCCTCGTGGTTGAGTCGGTTGCCGGCGAGGCTGAGGTTGAGCACGCCGGGGGTGCGCACCTCGGGCCGGGCCTCGACGAGCCGGTCGGCGAGCAGGTCGGGCCAGCGCTTGTTGGCGTTGACCGTGCTGCCGTTGCCGTCGCCGATGGAGTCGCCGAGGACGACGATCGAGCCCGGGGTGTGCCGGCGCTCGACGTCCAGCCCGGAGAGGAACATCCAGCAGCAGTTGGGCCGGATGGTGAAGCCGGCGCCGTCGGCCGCGGTGGTCAGGTCGGTGGCGCCGATGAAGTTGGTGACCTTGGACTGGCCGTGGAAGGTGACCGGCCCGGTGAGCACCGGGAAGTGCAGGGTGACGACCAGGTCCTCCTGCTCCTCCACCGCGAAGTCGAGCGGGTCGCTGAGCAGCTCGGCGCCCTTGTTGATGGTGGCCGAGGTCGCCCCGGCGAAGGTCAGCTCGCGCAGGGTGCCCGCGTCGATGTCGGACCGGTCGTCGGCGGTGGCGGTGTTCGGCCGGGCGACGGTCGCGTGGCCGACCTTGACGGCCTGGTCGCCGTAGAGGTTGGTCAGTCGCACGCGCAGCCGGTCGCCGCCGACGCTGGTGTGCACGATCATCCGGATGCTCTGGTTGTTGAGGCCGGTGTTGGTCAGGCCGACGGTGTTGCCGCGGGTGACCGCCGCGGCCCAGCTGCCCGCCCACTCGGCCTGCCCGTGCCGGGCGGTGTCGGTGTCGGACGGGCCGGCGCTGGCCACCACCGCCGGGGTGGCCACGACCAGCAGGGTGGCCGCGGAAGCTATGACGTGCCATCTCTTCGGGGTCGACATGGAACCTCCATCGTTGGCAGCCCGGAGTCGGCGTCCATGATCGGCACCGCCCGGACGATGGTCCAGAAACCTAGCCGCTGGCGCTGACGGGCGTCAATCAACCCGATCGACCCGATCAAATGTCCGGCGGGAGGCGCCGGACACCGTTCGGCTCTGTCCGGTCAGGACGTCCCGCCCCTAGGCTCGGAACCGGCGGCGGTGCGGTCGCCATGCCGCGCACCCCGTCGCGTCCAGGGCTCTGACCTGCCCGGATGCCATTGTCTGCCGGTCGCCGCGACGCGTCCCACCGGGCAGGTCGCGCCGGCCGCCACGCATCGACTGGGGGCTGTCCGATGACCGATCGACCGACCAGCTACGTGCACCAGGCGTTGGAGTTGTTCGCCGGTTTCGGCGACCGGGAGGCGCTGGTCGGCGACGGCCGGCGGCTCAGCTACACCGAGGTCGCCGACGAGGTGCGCGGGCTGGCCGGGGGCGCTCACCGCGCACGGCGTACGGCCCGGCGCGGCGGTGCTGGTGATGCTCGGCAACGCGGTCGAGGGGCCGCTGCTCCAGCTCGCCCTGCACCTGCTGGGCTGCCGGACGATGTGGATCGCCCCGGTCACCTCGCGCCGGGAGATCGACGAGTTCGTCCGGCTGGCCCGTCCCGACGTCTTCGTGCACGACGCCCGGGCCACCGACGGCCTGGGCGTCCAGATCGCCGCCTCGCTGCCCGGGGTGCCGGTGCTGCGCCTCGGCGCCGAGCTCACCCCCCGGTGCCCCGGCCGAGCTGCCCGACACCCCGCCCGCGCCGGAGTCGTTCCTGCAGACCAGCGGCACCACCGGCACGCCCAAGCTGGTGCACCACCGGGAGAGCTTCTACCGGCAGATCCTCGCCCTGGCCGCCGACTTCCGGGCCGCCGGGTTCCCGCTGCTGCGGCACCTGTCGCACTCGCCGATGTGGCTGGCCAGCGGGCAGATCACCACGCTGTTCAACCTCTTCACCGGCGGCATGCTCTTCCTGCGCCAGCAGTGGGACCCGGTGGCGTTCATCGGCACGGTGGAGCAGGAGGGGATCAACTCCACCTTCGTCACCCCGCCGATGCTCTACCAGGTGCTCGACCACCCGGCCCTGGAGGGCGCGGACTTCTCCGCCATGTTCATGTTCAACGTGGGCGCCGGGCCCGCCGCGCCGGCCCGGCTGCGGCAGGCGATCGCGCGCTTCGGCCCGGTCCTGCGCATCGTGTACGGCCTCAGCGAGGCGTCGTGATCACCGCGCTGCCCGGCCTGACCGAGGACCCGGCCCACCCGGAGCGGCTGCGCTCCTGCGGCAAGCCGTACGGGGACGTGGCGATCGAGATCCGCGACGCCGACGGGCAGGTGCTCCCCCCGGGCGCCGACGGCGAGGTGTGGGTGCGCACCAACCTCAGCTTCGCCGGATACCACGGCCAGCCGGAGCTGACCGCCGAGACGCTGGTCGACGGCTGGGTCCGGACCCGCGACATCGGCCACCTCGACGACGAGGGCTACCTCTACCTGGTCGACCGGCTTCAGGACCGGATCCTCACCCGGCAGCGCAGCTGGCCGATCTACTCCCGCCCGATCGAGGATGTCCTCGCCGGCCACCCCGAGGTACGCGCCGCCGCGGTGATCGGCGTCCCCGACCCGGTCGCCGGCGAGCTGCCCTACGCGTACGTGGTGCGCGCGCCGCGGGCCACGGTGACCGGCGACGAGCTGATCGCGCTGGTGACCGCCGAGCTGAGCGAGACCTGGGCGCCCGGCGGGGTGGAGTTCCTCGACGCGCTCCCGCTCAACCGCTCGGCCAAGGTGGACAAGCTGGCCCTGCGGGCCCGGCACGCCGCCGCGCGCCCACCGGCGGCGGAGGCCACCGGAGCGGGGATCGGCAGCCCGGCGTGACGCCGCGGCGGGAACTGACCGTCCTGGTCGCCGCCGACCTGATCTCCAACCTGGGCAGCCGGATCTCGGTGGTGGCGATCCCCTGGCTGGTGCTGGAGACCACCGGCAGCCCCACGAAGATGGGGCTCGTCGCGGCGGCGGAGACGTTGCCGTACATGCTCTCCAGCGCGCTGGCCACGCCCTGGGCCGACCGGTTCGGGGTGCGCCGTACCTCGATCGTCGCGGACGCCGCGAGCGCGGTGGCGATGGCGGTGGTGGCGCTGGCGCCCTGGCTGGGGTTCGGCGCGCTGGTCGCGCTGGTCGCGGTCGCCGGCGGGCTGCGCGGCATCGGCGACCGGGTCAAGCACGTGATGTTCCGACCGGCCGCGCAGCGCGCCGGGGTGCCGCTCATCCGGCTCACCTCCGCCTACGACGGGCTGGTGCGCGGGGTGACGCTGTTCGGCGCGGTGCTCGGCGGGCTGCTCATCGACTGGGTCGGGGTGACCCGGGCGATCTGGATCGACGCGGCGACCTTCGCGGTCTGCGCGCTGCTGATCGGCGTCCTCGTGCGGCCACCGGCGCCGGCGGAACCGGCGCCCCGGGAGAGCTACCTGCGGGCGCTGCGCGGCGGCTTCGGCTACCTGCGCACCGACCCGGTGCTGCTGACCATGCTGGTCGTCGTCTCCGCGCTGAACATGTTCGCCAACGCCAGCGTGGCGGTCTACATCCCGCTCTGGGTCGCCGAGGTGTTCGGCGACGGCCGGCTTCGGCCTGGTGCTGGGGGTCTTCTCCGGCGGCGCGCTGCTGGGCAACCTGCTCTTCACCGCCGCCGGGCCGCGGCTGCCCCGGCAGCTGACCTTCGCGGTGGGCGCGGCGGCCAGCGGTACGCCCCGGCTCCTGGCGCTCGCGCTCAGCGACGAGCTGGTGGTGGTGCTCACCGTGACGTTTTTGTCCGGGATGGCGATCGCGACGGTGAACCCGTTGCTGGGCGCGGCGCTCTACGAGCGGGTGCCGGAGGCGTTGCAGACCCGGGTGATCGGCATCTCCGGCTCGCTGGCCTTCCTGGGGTTGCCCGTCGGCGCGCTGCTGGGCGGCTGGTCGGCGGCGGCGCTCGGGCTGATCCCGGCGCTGTGGGTGATGTCGGCGGCCTGCCTGGTGCTGACGGTGGCCCCGCTGCTGGTCGGCGCGCTGCGGCCGGGGGCCCGGGAACCCGGGCCGGCGGTGCCGCGCGGAGCCGAATCCGGGGCGGGCGTGCCGGCAAGGGAAGCCGCAGCGCCTCACGCTGAGTAGACGTTACATCTACTATCCGACAGTTTAATACTGCGATGGCCAATGTCGCCCGGCGCTGAAACCTGTCGATACTGCGTGAGCCCTCGTCCCACGTGTGCCGCCGAAGGGGTCTCGACCATGTGGCATCCTCCCCTCCCCGGGTTCCGCCTCCACGCTCTGACGAGCCGATGGACCAGGCTGCTGGCCGTCCTCGCGGTGCTCGCCCTCGTCACCTCCGGACTGTCCGCCTCGGTGGCGCGCCCCAGACCGGACCGCACCAGCACCCAGTCGGCGACCACGCCCGGCCCGGCCTGCGGCGAGAGCGCCGGCGCCGCGGCGATGACCAACGTGGCCGCGACCCTGCCGGACTACCAGCAGGTGGTCGCGCCCGGGATCGCCGCCACCGTCTCGTACGGCGGGGCGAAGCTGGCCATCGGGCCGAAGGCGGTCCGGCTGCCGACCGGGATCGGCGTCACCGTCCTGCCGCCGGGGCTGACCCCGAAGCTGGACAGCGGCATGACCAACGTGACCGGCAAGACGAAGGGGGGTGGCTACCGGTTCACCCCGCACCCGCAGCAGTTCGCCGCCTCGATCCAGGTCACGCTGCCGTACGACCCGGCGCTGCTCACCGAGGAGTTCACCGCGCAGGACATCTACACGTACTTCTTCGACGACGTGCAGACCTGCTGGGAGGTCCTGGAGCGGGTGTCGGTGGACGAGGTCAACCACACCGTCACCTCGCTGACCGACCACTTCACCGACATGATCAACGCGACCGTTACGGTGCCGGAGCACCCGGAGGGCGTGCAGTTCAACCCCAACCAGATCAAGGGCATCCAGGCCGCCGACCCCGGCGCCGGGATCAACCTGATCGCCCCGCCGTCGGCGAACAACCAGGGCGAGAACCACCTGGCGTACCCGATCCAGGTGCCGCCGGGCCGGCAGGGCCTGACCCCCCAGCTCGGGCTCTCCTACAGCTCCTCCTCCGGCAACGGCTGGACCGGCGTCGGCTGGGACCTCTCGGTGCCCAGCATCTCGGTGGACACCCGGTGGGGCGTGCCCCGGTACGCCGGCGCGACCGAGACCGAGACGTACCAGCTCAACGGGGAGCAGCTCACCCCCGTGGCGCACCGGGGCGCGCCGGTGGCGCGCAGCGCCGAGAAGGTCTTCCACACCCGGGTCGAGGGCAGCTTCGCGCGGATCGTGCGGCACGGCACCAACCCGAAGAACTACACCTGGGAGGTCACCGACAAGAACGGCATCCACTGGCACTACGGCGCGGTGGCGGGTGCCGACGGGCCGGCCACCGACGCCAGCCTGGCCGACGACGCCGGCAACGTCTTCCTCTGGTCGGTCCGTGAGGTCCGCGACCCGCGCGGCAACTTCATGCGCTACCACTACGCCAAGGTGGACGACACCGGGCTGGCCGGCGGCAGCGTGCCCGGCCGCAACCTCTACGTCGACAAGATCACTTACACCGGGCAGGGCAGCAGCGAGGGCCGGTACGCGGTCAGCTTCGACCGGGACCGCGAGCGCGGCGAGGCGCTGCGCGTCGACACCTCGATCGACGCCCGGGGCGGCTTCAAGCGGGTCACCGCGGACCTGCTCCGCGAGGTGAAGGTCACCCTCGACGACAGCCTGATCCGCCGCTACGAGCTCACCTACAAGCGGGGCGCGTTCGCCAAGACGCTGCTCGACGCGGTGATCCAGTACGACGCCGACGGCCACGAGTTCAACCGGCACCGGTTCAGCTACCACGACGACATCCGCGACTCCGCCGGTCAGTACCAGGCGTTCCGGGCGCAGCCGTGGACCTCGCCCGGCGACGGGCTCAGCAGCGCGGCGTTGAACCTCACCCCGGACCAGGCCGGCAACGCCAGCGCGCTGAACGCCAACACCAACACCAGCGGCGGCGGCCACCTGTACGTCGGCGTCGGCAGCTCGCCCAGCAAGTCCGGCTCGGTCGGGGTGAAGGTCGGCTTCAGCCACGGCAGCGACAAGGGGCTGCTGGCGCTGGTGGACGTCGACGGCGACTCGCTGCCCGACAAGGTCTTCCGCGACGGCGGGTCGGTGAAGTACCGCAAGAACCTCTCCGGCCCGACCGGCGAGGCGACGTTCGCCGCCCAGGCGCAGCCGCTGAACCTGCCGGGGATCATGGGCGAGTCCAGCAACACCCTGACCCTGGGCGTCGAGGGCTACCTGGGCGCGGCCGCCGCCCAGCTCGACTACGTCAACTCGTTCGCCACCACCGAGCAGTACTTCAGCGACGTCAACGGCGACGGCATCCAGGATCTGGTCAACGGCGCCAGCGTACTGTTCGGCCGGGTGGGCGCCAACGGCGTCCCGGTCTACGGGGTCAGCGGCGACACCCCGGTTCCGATCGGTCAGGGCGAGGTCGACGCGACCGGCCTGTTCGACTCGTTCAACGCCGACCGGGACCGGCTGACCGACTCGTTCCCGCTGTTGGACAGCGTCCGCCGGTGGGTGGCGCCGTACGACGGCACGGTGCAGGTCGAGGGCGCGGTGCAGCTGGCCCCCGGCACCGCCGCCGCGCGCGCCGAGTCGCGTACCGCCGACGGGGTCCGGGTCGCCGTGCAGAAGGAGGGCACCGAACTCTGGTCGGCGCGGATCGAGGCCGACGACGACGGCGCGAAGACGCCGACCGGCGTGGACGCCATCACCGTGGCGCGTGGCGACCGGCTCTACTTCCGGGTCGGCTCGGCCGCCGACGGCGGCCTGGACGAGGTCTCCTGGGACCCGAAGGTCAGCTACGTCGGCGTGGGCGACCCGCTGGACGTCAACGGGCTGCCGTCGTACCGGTTCCAGGCCTCGCGCGACTTCACCCTCGGCGGCCGGGCCGCCACGGTGAAGGTGCCGCTGACCGGCACCATGCACCTCTCCGGTGACCTGGTGAAGGCCGGCGCCACCTCCGACGACGTGACCGTGCTGATCACCCGCAACGGCACGCCGGTGCTGGAGCAGACCCTCGCGGCCGGCGCCACCGGCAGCGTGCCGGTAAACCTGGACCTGGACGTCCAGCAGGGACAGACGCTGCAGTGGCGGATCCGGGTCGACTCCCCCGTCGACGTGGACAAGCTGACCTGGACGCCGCGGGCCTACTACACCGCCGCGCCGGGGGTCGACCAGCTCACCGACCCCAACGGCAAGCCCTTCATCGACGTGCACCCGCCGTACACCCTCGACCTGTACCCGGTCGACAGGCTGACCGCGCCGCAGTCGGCGTACACCGTCACCAGCGGCGGGACGCTGAGCGTGGAGCCGACGTTGAGCTTCGCCTTCGGCGCCGAGCACCCCACCGCCCGGGTGGCGTTCACCGTCAAGCGCCGCGGCGAGCTGGTGGCCAAGCAGTACTTCCAGGTCACCAACGGGGTGCTGACCTCGCCGGGGGCCTTCGACATCACCGCCGACACCGGTGACGAGCTGTGGTTCGACTTCAGCACCACCGACCCGAAGCTGCGCGCGTTCCTCACCGGGCAGTCGGTCACCGTGGGCGGGTCGGACGCGCCGAGCGCCTTCCACAGCGCCGCCGAGGAGGGCGCGTTCCCGCAGCCGTACCGGGGTTGGGGCGCGGTCGGCTACAACGGCAACAAGGACCGGGCCACCCAGCCGATCAAGCAGGACGACCTGGTGGTCGACGAGCACTACGGCGACCAGCTGCCGGACAGCGTCGACCCGCAGGCGCAGAAGGACGACTTCGCCGCCGACCCCCGGGTCGACCCGCCGAAGGTCACCCCGTTCACCCCGTCGCCGCAGGACGGTCGGTGGGGCGCCGGTGAGCACTCCTGGATCGCCCGGAGCAGCGTCAGCAGCTCCCGGCTGGGCGTGGACTCGATCAACCTGCCCCGGCCGCAGGACTTCGCCGGGGCGACCGCGGTGCCCCGGCTGTCCCGGTCGCAGCAGGTGTCGCTGACCGGCAGCGTCGGCGGCGGCATCGGGTCGATCGGCGGCAGCCTGGCCACCGGCGACAGCACCGGGCAGGTCGACTTCCTCGACCTCAACGGCGACCAGTTCCCGGACGTGGTCGGGGCCGGCGCGGTGCAGTACACCGACCCGGACGGCGCGCTCGGCGACACCCGGGGCACGCTGCCCGACGGGGCGGTGCGGCGCAGCACCAACGTCTCCGGCAACGCCAGCGCCGGCAGCGCGGCCCGGACCATTTCCACCGGCCGCGGGTACGACAGCCCGCCCGGCACCTCCGCGGCCACCAGCGCCCAGTCCGGCAACGACATGCCGCCGCTGGGCGTGGGCGGCAGCTTCGGCGGCACCCGCTCCGACGGGGCGTTCGACCTGCTCGACGTCAACGGCGACAGCCTGCCCGACCGGGTGTACGAGAACGGCAAGGTCGCGCTCAACCTCGGGTACGCCTTCGCCGCCGCCGAGCAGTGGCGCAACCCCGCCGGCCTGAACAAGGGCAGCGGCACCAACGCCGGGCTGAACATCGGCTTCAACACCGACTTCTACGGCTTCGCCGGTGGCGCCTCGTTCAGCCAGGGCCGGTCCTCCTCCGCCGGCACGCTCGCCGACATGAACGGCGACGGCCTGCTGGACCAGGTCCTCTCCGGCAGCCCGATCCGGGTCGGCTTCAACACCGGCAACGGGTTCGAGCCGCCGGTGCCGTTCCACGGCAGCCTCACCGACGTCAACGGCGACCGCAACGCCAAGCTGGGCGGCGGCGTCTACTTCACCTTCGGCATCTGCTTCACCGTGGTCTGCGTGGTGATCAACCCGGGCGCGGACATCGCCACCGGCGCCAGCCGTACCGAGCAGGCGCTGCGGGACATCAACGGTGACGGGTACGCCGACCACCTCTCCTCCACCCGGGACAACCAGCTCGTGGTGGCCGAGAACCGGACCGGCCGGACCAACCTGCTCGCCTCCGTCGACCGTCCGTTGGGCGGCCGGATGGAGTTCGACTACACCCGCGACGGCAACACCTACGGCCAGCCGCAGTCGCGCTGGGTGCTGTCGAAGGTCTCGGTGGACGACGGCCGGCCCGGTGACGGCCAGGACGTGCAGCTGGTCACCTACGACTACGACGGCGGCGTCTACGACCGGCGGGAGCGGGAGTTCCGCGGCTACGGCACGGTGGTGGAGAAGCACCGCGACCACGCCAACGGCGACGCCGTGGGCCGCAGTGTCACCCGCACCTTCCGCACCGACAGCTTCTACACGAAGGGGCTGTTGGAGCGGGAGCTGACCGCCGACGGCGCCGGCAAGCCGTACCAGGAGACGGTGCAGACCTACACCGCCCGCAACGTCTCGTCGCCGGGCTCCCCGGCCGACCTGGCCAGCACCACCGCGACGCTGTTCCCGCAGAGCTCCCGCACCGACGTGAAGTCCTACGAGGGCGGGGCCAGCCCGGGCAAGACCACCTACGTCACCCGGGAGTACGACGACGTCGGCAACCTGACCCGGCAGTTCGACGCCGCCGACGCGGGCGCCGCCGACGACCTCGACGCGCGGGTCGTCTACACCGCGCAGGACCCGGCCTGCCAGGCGGCGTACCTGGTCGGCATGCCGAAGCAGATCGACGTCCGCGGCGACGGCACGCTGATGCGGCACCGCGAGTCGACGATCAACTGCACCACCGGCGACCTCACCCAGGTGCGGGCCGCCCTCGCCGACGGCACCACGGCCACCACCGACCTGGAGTACTTCGGCGACGGCAACCTGAAGTCGGTGACCGGCCCGGCCAACAAGGCCGGCCAGCGGTACCGGCTGGACTACACCTACGACGACGTGGTCAACACCCACGTCGAGTCGATCAGCGACAGCTTCGGCTACCGGTCGACGGCCACCCACAACCTGAAGTTCGGCCTGGTGGAGACCACCACCGACTTCAACAACCAGCAGATCCGCAACACCTACGACGCGGTCGGGCGGCTCGACCAGGTCTCCGGGCCGTACGAGATCCCGGAGAACCGGTTCACCATCGACTTCGAGTACCACCCGGAGGCGGCCTACCCGTACGCGGTCACCCGGCACGTGGACCGCGAGGCCGACGGCGGTGTCCGCGACGACACCATCGACACGATCACCTTCGTCGACGGCCTGAACCGCACCACCCAGACCAAGAAGGACGCCGCGGTGCCGGCCACCCCGGACGGCGCGCCCCAGGACGTGATGGTGGTCTCCGGGCGGGTGGCGTACGACTTTCTGGGCCGGGCGGTGAAGAGCTGGTACCCGGTGACCGAGCCCAAGGGCGCCGGCAACCTCACCTTCAACCCGGCGTACGACCCGGTCACCCCGACCGAGGTGCGCTACGACGTGCTGGACCGGACCACCCGCACCACCTTCCCGGACGGCACCGCCACCACGATGGAGTACGGCTTCGGCCCGGACCGGGACGGGGTGACCCAGTTCGAGACGGTGGTCACCGACGCCAACGGCAAGTCCAAGCGCACCTACACCGACGCCCGGCAGATCACCACGGCGGTCAAGGAGTTCAACCCGGCCGGCGGCCAGCCGGTCATCTGGACCAGCTACCGCTACAACCCGATCGGTGAGCTGGTCGCCGCGACCGACGACAAGGGCAACGTCACCCGCTCGACGTACGACAACTTCGGCCGGCGTACCTCGCTGACCAGCCCCGACTCGGGCACCGTCACCTCCACCTTCGACCTGGCCAACAACCTGGTCCGCAAGGTCACCAGCAAGCTGGCGGCGGTGTCGAAGGCGATCGAGTACGACTACGACTACACCCGGCTCAAGGCGATCCGGTACCCGGTCTTCCCGGCGAACAACGTCAGCTACACCTACGGGGCTCCGGGCGCGCCGGAGAACGCGGCCAACCGGATCACCGACGTGGTCGACGGCGCCGGCAAGGTCAACCGCCGGTACGGCCCGCTCGGCGAGCTGGTCAAGGAGACCCGCACCACCCCGGCCCAGGGCAGCCACATCCAGACCTTCACCACCGAGTACCGGTACGACTCGTTCAACCGGATGCTCTCGATGACCTGGCCGGACGGGGAGAAGCTCTCCTACCACTACAACAGCGGCGGCCAGGTCGACTCGGCCCGGGGCGTCAAGGGCGAGTTCAGCTACGACTACCTGAAGCGGCTGGACTACGACAAGTTCGAGCAGCGGATCCTGCTGGACACCGGCAACGGCACCCGCACCCGCTACTCGTACAACACCGAGGACCGGCGGCTGAGCAACATCGAGGCGAAGCTCTCCAACGGCTACGTCTTCCACAACCTGGACTACAGCTACGACAACGTCGGCAACATCAAGTCGATCGTCAACGACACCGTGGCCCCCAGCGGCCCCGAGGTCGGCATGCAGGTCGGCGGTCCGAGCACGCAGAGCTACACCTACGACGACCTCTACCAGCTCACCCACGCGGAGGGCAGCTACCAGCCGCGTACCCCGCAGACCGACCGCTACCGGGTCGACCTGAAGTACGACAGCCTGCACAACATCACCAGCAAGAGCCAGACCCACGAGCTGGTCAGCAACGGCAACACGATCGTCGAGGGCAAGCTCAGCTACAACTACGGGTACGCCTACGGCAGCGCGAAGCCGCACGCGCCGACCAGCATCGGCATCTACACCTTCCAGTACGACGAGAACGGCAACCAGATCAGCCGGGAGCAGCAGCCCCGGCCGCGCCGGCAGATGATCTGGGACGAGGAGAACCGCCTCGCCTGCAGCCACGAGAACGTGCAGAGCAAGACCCTGCCGCAGACCCCCGCGTCCTGCGACAACGCCGGCGGCACCCCGAACAGCGCCCGCTACTACTACGACGACCAGGGCAGCCGGGTGGTCAAGGACGGGGCGCAGTTCCACATCTACCCGAACCAGAACTACTCCACCCGGGGCAACCAGGAGTTCAAGCACGTCTACATCGGCCAGGACAAGCTGATCACCAAGCTGGTCGAGCCGGACTTCCGCCGCGAGGACCGGCAGTACTACTCGCACAGCGACCACCTCGGGTCGACCGGGTTCGTCACCGACGACCAGGGCGGCATGAGCGAGCACCTGCAGTACTTCCCCGGTGGGGAGACCTGGGTCAGCGAGCACTCCTCGCAGCCGGTGCCGCACCAGTTCACCGGCAAGGAGTACGACCAGGAGACCAACCTCTACTACTACGGGGCGCGCTACTACGACCCGCGTACCCAGGTCTGGCAGACGCCCGACCCGGTGCTGGAGAACTACCTGGAGGGCACCCCGAACGGCGGCGTGTACGCGTCGATGAACCTGGCGCTCTACACGTACGCCTACAACAACCCGATACGTCTGGGTGATCCCGACGGCAGATTCCCCTGGAACAGGGTGCTCGGCGGGGTGAAACTCGTCGGCGGTGTCGCCGAGGCCGCCGCTGGCGTGGCACTCGGGGCCGCGACGAGCTGGACGGGTGTGGGCGCGGTCGCCGGTGGCGCGGTGGCGGTGCACGGCGTCGACGTCGCCATCAGCGGCGCCCGGCAGTTGTTCAGCGGCGAGGAGACCAGCTCCTTCACCAGCTCGGGCCTGCAGGCGGCCGGGGTCAGCAAGTCCAACGCCGAGCTGATCGACGCGGGCATCTCGATCGTCGGCAGCGCCGGCGCGAGCATGGCCACCTCGGCGATCAAGGGAGCGGCCACCGCGGCGCCGAAGGTGGCGGCGGCCGCCGCGGACGACGTCGCGGCCCGCGCGGTGCCCAGCACCGCCGAGAAGGTGGTCGAGACGGCCGCCAAGATCCCCTGTGTCGGCAACAGCTTCGCCGCCGGCACCCGGGTGGTGATGGCCGACGGCAGCACCAAGCCGATCGAGGACGTCCGCACCGGCGACCTGGTCCTCGCCGAGGACCCGGAGACCGGTGAGCGCGGCCCCCGCGAGGTCACCCACCTGATCATCGGCCAGGGGGTGAAGCACCTGGTCGACGTCGAGGTCAACGGCGAGGTCATCACCGCCACCGACAAGCACCCGTTCTGGGTGGTGGGGGCCGGGGCGTGGGTCGACGCCGGCGATCTCGCGCTCGGGGACGTCGTCCGGCTGGCCGACGGCCGCACCGCCATGGTGGACGGGATCACGCCGTACACCCGGGTCGACCGGGTGCACAACCTGACCGTCGCGGGCATCCACACCTTCTACGTGGTGACCGGCGACGGCCGGGCGGCCGACGCGGTGCTCGTGCACAACTCGGGTCCGTGTTCGGTGAACGCGAAGGCCCTGGCGGGGAGCCTCACCGCGGCGAACGTGGTCCGCCCGGCGGAGACCGCCGCGCACCACATCGTGGCCAGCGGCGCCAAGGCGGCGGCACCGGCCCGGGCGCACCTGACCAGCCTCGGGGTGGGCATCAACGAGGCGGCCAACGGCGTCTACCTGCCCCGGTTCGTCAGCTCGGCCAACCCGCTCGGCGCGGCCGTGCACTCCACCACCCACAGTCCGGCCTACTACGCCGAGGTCAACCGGTTGATCCTGCAGACGAAGACCGCGGCCGAGGCACGCAACGTGCTGGCGTACATCGGTAGGCAGTTGGCGGCGGGGCCGTGGCCGTAAACCGACCCGCCGACGCCCGGGCCCGCGCCGCCGGGTCCGGGCGGGCAGGATGACGGCATGACCCGACGACTGCCGATCGAAGCCGCCGAGGCCGCCTTCCGCGACCTCGGCGGCTTCGCCGCGCCAGACTCCACCGTCCCGCCGCCGGCCCGGTTGCTGGACGCCGTGCGGCGCTTCACCGCCGTCGAGTTCGAGGTGTCGACCGAGCTGCCCGACCAGGACGGCCTGCTGTTCCAGTACGCGACGGTCGGTGCCACCGGCGACGCCGCGTTCGTCCTGAGCGTCGTGCGCCAGTTCGAGGTGGTCGACGCCGACGGCGACCACGAGGAGTACGTCCAACTGCACGCCGAATACCGGTTCGGGCCGGATCCGGAGTGGACCGGGCACCACGAGGACTGGTGGTTCCGGGGCGGGGCTGAGCCGTTCGACGACTGGTTCGCCCGGATCTCGGCGCACCCGGTCTGGGGCCGCTTCACCCAGTCGCCGCCGAACGGGTTCGAGATCTGGCAGGAGAGCGTCTGAGCCGCGTCCCCGGGTGATCGACGGCCACCCGGGGACGCGGCGGGACGATCAGTCCAGGTCCTCGCAGACGTTGTGCGTCGTGCCGTGGACATGGTGAGGGTCTTGTAGAACGTCGGGCTGAACTCCATCTCGTACTGCCGTCGATGAGCCAGTAGCCGCGCGGCAGCGTGCCGCCGTCCTGGCGGAAGCCGAAGAGCGCCGGGCCGTTGGCGTACCAGGTCTGCGACCCGTCCGGGTGGTACTCGATCAGGGCCATGCCGCTGGCGTCCACCTGGGTGCTCGCCCCGCTGTCGGTGTTGGTCACCTTGACGATTAGGTCACCCGCGTACAGCTCGCGGCGGGGTGAGCCGTCCGGGTTGGTGTCCAGCACCAGCTTGCGGACCTCGTCGTGCACCGGCTCGCTGCGGATGGCGAAGTCGCACCGGGCCCCGGCCGGCTGTTCGAAGGATCCCTGCGGAGCGGGCACCCAGCCGCGCGTACCCCCGGTGGTCTCCGCGGACGCCGGGCTCGCCCCGCCCGCGACCACCGCAACCATGGCCGCCACCACGGCGACACTCGTTCTCCTACGCATCTCTGCTCCTCCATCGGTGTCAGAACGCCCCCCAC
>NZ_JAEVHN010000063.1:0-17333 GCF_016803375.1 Micromonospora sp. 4G55 | reverse complement strand
CGGCACGATCGCCGTCGACGGCCGGGCACGCCACGCGCGGCGCGCCATCGTTGATCACCGTGAGTGGTCGGCGAGTCATTGCACGCTCGGTGAGGTGCGGCTCCCCGCCGCCGGCCTCCCTGACGCCTTTGCTCTGCTGCCTTCCCCGCAACACCGGGCGTGAGCTGCCCAGATGCATTCGGCGCTGGACTGACCCTTCTTCGGGTGCGGACACGTTCGGTGACTGTCGCGTCCGGGGCAGCAGAGCAAAGGGGGGAGTGGGGGTCTCCGGGGGTGGCCATGTCGGTGACGGACGGTAACCATGAGAGCGGTGTCGGTCGGGTCGGGAGGGGGCCGACCGGAGGCGGAGTCGCCGGTTGGACACAACTAGTAGACTTGCCAGGTCTGTCCGCCAATTGATGATCAAGGCAGGAAATGGCATCCACCAACGACCTCAAGAACGGCCTGGTACTCAACCTCGACGGGGAGCTCTGGGCCGTCGTCGAGTTCCAGCACGTCAAGCCCGGTAAGGGTGGGGCGTTCGTCCGCACGACGCTGAAGAACGTGCTGTCCGGCAAGGTCGTCGACAAGACCTTCAACGCGGGCACCAAGGTCGAGACCGCGACCGTCGACAAGCGCACCATGCAGTACCTGTACGCCGACGGCGAGGACTACGTCTTCATGGATCTGGAGACGTTCGACCAGATCACCGTCCCCGGCGGCACCGTCGGTGAGGCGGCCAACTACCTCCTCCCCGAGGCCGAGGCGACCGTCGCGACCCACGAGGGTGTCCCGCTCTACATCGAGCTGCCGACCTCGGTCGTGCTCGAGGTCACCTACACCGAGCCGGGCCTGCAGGGCGACCGGTCCACCGGCGGCAACAAGCCGGCCACCGTGGAGACCGGCGCGACCGTGCCGGTGCCGCTCTTCATCACCACCGGCGAGAAGATCAAGGTCGACACCCGCGACGGCCGTTACCTCGGCCGAGCCTGATGGCTGAGGGTCCCAAGCAGCAGATGCCGTCGCGCCGCAAGGCGCGCAAGCGGGCGCTGGACGTGCTCTACGAGGCCGACCTGCGCGACCGGCCCCCGGTCGAGGTGCTCGCCGGCTACGTCGAGCGGATCGAGAAGCCGCGGCCGGAGCACCTGGGTTACGCGGTCGGCCTGGTCGAGGGGGTCGCCGCCCACCTGGATCGGATCGACGAGGTGATCGCCAGCTACGCCGAGGGGTGGACGCTGGAGCGGATGCCGGTGGTCGACCGCAACCTCGCGCGCATCGCGGTCTACGAGCTGCTCTACGTCGACGAGATCGACGACGCGGTGGCGATCAGCGAGGCGGTGGAGCTGGCCCGGCAGATGTCGACCGACGACTCGCCGCGCTTCCTCAACGGCATCCTCGGCCGGATCGCCGAGTACGCCACCCGCTGATCCGGGTCGCCGGCGCTCCGCCGCCGACCGCACCCGATCACCCGATCACGCAGAAAGGGCCCGTGCCGTCCGGCACGGGCCCTTTCTGCGAACAGTGGATCAGGACGCGAAGAACGCCCGCGGGTCGGCGACCAGCACACCGTGCTCGGTGAGCCGCTCGATCAGGCCCGACGGCGAGGCGTCGTACACGATGGCGAGGGCGCGCAGGTCGTCGGCGCGGATGGAGAGCACCCGGCCGTTGTAGTCGCCACGCTGCTGCTGGATCGCGCGGGCGTACCGGGCGACGTAGGCGAGGTCCTCGGAGGCCTCGTCGTAGAGCCGCTCCAGGTCCAGGACGATCTTGCTGGTGGGCTCGTGCCGCACCCCGCTGCCGTCGGGCAGCAGCTCCGAGACGGGAACGCGGTAGAAGTCGGCCAGCTCCGCCAGGCGGGACACGGTGACGGCCCGGTCGCCGCGCTCGTACGAGCCGACCACCACGGCCTTCCACCGCCCGTTCGACTTCTCCTCCACACCCTGCAGGGACAGGCCCTGCTGCTGGCGGATGGAGCGCAGGCGGGCGCCCAGCGACTTGGCGTATTCAGAGGGCATTCGGACACTCCCAGTGCTGCTTTGGGGTTCTCCCAGCGATCGCTACGGAGCGTGACGGTACGGGGATTGCGACACGTGGTCAAGTGGTCGTGTCCTTACAGTTGAGGAGCGCGGGGGGACTTATCCCCATTTCACCGCCCTGATCCGGGGATCAGTGGGTGCCGAGGGCCGTCCCGGTGACCGCTGGTAACGTGGCATGAAGCCCCGGTCCGGGCCGTTCGCGATCCGACCGGAGTCCCCAGACGTCCTTTAACGACCCGTCCCGTGAGGCGGGGAAGGAGGTCCGCCGTGGCCTGCCCACCGGCTGCCCAGTCGTCGCCGCCGCGACAACCCTCGGTGAAGGTGATCCTCGCCAGTGCCGACGTCCAGCGCGTCGTCGACCGGATCGCCCACCAGATCCTGGAGAAGACCCAGGGCGCCGCCGACACCGTCCTGCTCGGCATACCCACCCGGGGCGCCCCGCTCGCGCGGCGGCTCGCCGCCCGGATCAGCACCTTCGAGGACGTGGACGTCCCGGTCGGGGTGCTCGACATCACTCTCTACCGCGACGACCTGCGCCGGCACGCCACCCGCGCGGTCGGCCCGACCCAGCTCCCGCCGGGCGGCATCGACGGCAAACGGGTCATCCTCGTCGACGACGTGCTCTTCTCCGGCCGCACCGTCCGGGCCGCGCTCGACGCGCTCAACGACGTCGGCCGCCCGGCCAGCGTGCAGCTCGCCGTCCTGGTCGACCGCGGCCACCGCGAGCTGCCGATCCGCGCCGACTACGTCGGCAAGAACATCCCGACCGCGCTCACCGAGAGCGTCAAGGTCACCCTCGCCGAGACCGACGGTGCCGACGAGGTCAAGCTCTTCGGGGGTACCAGCTCATGATCCGGCACCTGCTCTCCGGGGCCGACCTGGACGCGGCCACCGCCACCCAGATCCTCGACACCGCCGCCGAGATGGCCACCGTCGCCGGCCGGGAGGTCAAGAAGCTCCCCGCGCTGCGCGGCCGGACCGTGGTGAACCTCTTCTACGAGGACTCCACCCGGACCCGGATCTCCTTCGAGGCGGCCGCCAAGCGGCTCAGCGCCGACGTGATCAACTTCTCGGCCAAGGGCTCCAGCGTGGCCAAGGGCGAGAGCCTGAAGGACACCGCGCTCACCCTCCAGGCGATGGGGGCCGACGCGGTGGTCGTCCGGCACCCCGCCTCGGGCGCGCCGCACCGGCTGGCCAACTGGGTGGACGGGTCGGTGGTCAACGCCGGCGACGGCACCCACGAGCACCCCACCCAGGCGCTGCTCGACGCGTACACGATGCGCTCCCGGCTGGGTCGGCTCGCCGGCCTGCACGTCGCGGTGGTCGGGGACGTGCTGCACTCCCGGGTGGCCCGCTCCAACGTGCTGCTGCTCTCCACCCTCGGTGCCAAGGTCACCCTGGTCGGCCCGCCGACGCTGATCCCGGTGCACATCGGCCAGGCGCTCGCGCCCGGCACCGACGTCTCCTACGACCTGGACGCGGTGCTGCCGCAGTCGGACGTGGTGATGATGCTGCGGGTGCAGCGGGAGCGGATGAGCGACTCCTACTTCCCCTCCGCCCGCGAGTACGCCCGCCGCTACGGCCTGGACGGCCCGCGGATGCGCCGGCTGCCCGAGCACGCGATCGTCATGCACCCGGGCCCGATGAACCGGGGCATGGAGATCACGCCCGAGGTCGCCGACTCGCCCCGCTCCACCATCGTCGAACAGGTCGCCAACGGGGTCTCCGTGCGGATGGCCGTCCTCTACCTGCTGCTCGGAGGGAACAACCTGTGACCTCGTACCTGATCCGCAACGTGAGCATCGTCGGCGCCGCGCCGACCGACCTGCTGATCCGCGACGGCGTCGTCGCCGAGACCGGCGCCGGGCTGACCGCGCCGGAGGCCACCGTCGTCGACGGCACCGGGCTCGTCGCCCTGCCCGGCCTGGTCGACCTGCACACCCACCTGCGCGAGCCGGGCCGGGAGGACGCCGAGACGGTCGAGTCCGGATCCCGCGCGGCCGCGCTCGGCGGCTACACCGCCGTCTGCGCGATGGCCAACACCTCCCCGGTCGCCGACACCGCCGGCGTGGTCGAGCAGGTCTGGCGGCTGGGCCGCGAGGCCGGGCTGGTCGACGTGCAGCCGATCGGCGCGGTCACCGTCGGCCTGGCCGGCGAGCGGCTGGCCGAGCTGGGCGCGATGGCCGACTCCGCCGCCCGGGTCCGGATCTTCTCCGACGACGGGTTCTGCGTCGCCGACCCCAAGCTGATGCGCCGGGCCCTGGAGTACGTCAAGGCGTTCGACGGGGTCGTCGCCCAGCACGCCGAGGAGCCCCGGCTCACCGAGGGCGCGCAGATGCACGAGGGTGAGGTCTCCACCCGGCTCGGGCTCACCGGCTGGCCGGCGGTCGCCGAGGAGGCGATCATCGCCCGGGACGTGCTGCTGGCCGAGCACGTCGGCAGCCGGCTGCACGTCTGCCACGTCTCCACCGCCGGCAGCGTCGAGGTGCTGCGCCAGGCCAAGGCGCGCGGGGTGCGGGTGACCGCCGAGGTGACCCCGCACCACCTGCTGCTCACCGACGCGCACGCCGAGACGTACGACCCGGTCTACAAGGTCAACCCGCCGCTGCGCACGGCCAGCGACATCGCCGCGCTGCGGGCCGCGCTGGCCGAGGGCGTCATCGACGTCGTCGCCACCGACCACGCCCCGCACGCGGTGGAGGACAAGGAGTGCGAGTGGGCGTACGCCCGGCCGGGGATGCTCGGCCTGGAGACGGCGCTCTCCATCGCCCTGGAGGTGTTCGGGCCGCAGTGGGACCTGATCGCCGAGCGGATGTCGCGCACCCCGGCCCGGATCGCCGGGCTCGACGGGCACGGCCTCGACCCGGCGCCCGGCGTGCCGGCCAACCTCACCCTGGTCGACCCGGCCGCCCGTCGGGTGATCGAGCCCGCGGAGCTGGCCAGCCGCAGTCGTAACACCCCGTACGCCCGCATGACGCTGCAGGGTCGCATCGTGGCGACCTTCCTGCGCGGCGAGCCGACGGTCCTGGACGGAAAGGCAGTCAAGTGACCCGTAGACGACCGGCGATCCTCGTACTCGAGGACGGGCGCACGTTCCACGGCGAGGCGTACGGCAGCGTCGGGGAGACCTTCGGCGAGGCGGTCTTCAACACCGGCATGACCGGCTACCAGGAGACCCTGACCGACCCCTCGTACCACCGTCAGGTGGTGGTGCAGACCGCGCCGCACATCGGCAACACCGGCGTCAACGCCGAGGACGACGAGTCCGGCCGGATCTGGGTCGCCGGGTACGTGGTGCGCGACCCGGCCCGGATCGGCTCCAACTGGCGCGCCACCGGCGGGCTGGAGGACCGGCTCGCCGCCGAGGGTGTGGTCGGCATCGCCGGCGTGGACACCCGGGCGCTGACCCGGCACCTGCGCGAGCGCGGCGCGATGCGGGTCGGCATCTCCAGCGTCGACGACGACCCGCGGGCCCTGCTGGCCCGGGTCCGCCAGTCGCCGCAGATGGTCGGCGCGGACCTCTCCGCCGAGGTGACCACCGCCGAGCCGTACGTCGTCGAGGCGGTCGGCCCGCACCGGTTCACCGTGGCCGCGCTCGACCTGGGCATCAAGCGCAACGTGCCGCGGCGGCTCGCCGCGCGCGGGGTCACCACCCACGTGCTGCCGGCCGGCTCCACCATCGACGACCTGCTGGCCACCGGCGCGGACGCGGTCTTCCTCTCGCCCGGCCCGGGCGACCCGGCCACCGCCGAGGGGCCGGTCGCGCTGGCCCGGGAGGTGCTGCGCCGCGAGGTGCCGCTGTTCGGCATCTGCTTCGGCAGCCAGATCCTCGGCCGGGCGCTGGGCTTCGGCACCTACAAGCTCGGCTACGGCCACCGCGGGATCAACCAGCCGGTGCTCGACCGGGCCACCGGCAAGGTCGAGGTGACCAGCCACAACCACGGCTTCGCCGTGCAGGTGCCGGGCGCCGGGCAGGGCGCGGTCGTCCCCGACCAGGTGATCGAGACCGAGTTCGGGGGCGTGCAGGTGTCGCACGTCTGCCTCAACGACAACGTGGTCGAGGGGCTGCGGGCCAAGGACGTGCCCGCCTTCACCGTCCAGTACCACCCGGAGGCGGCGGCCGGCCCGCACGACGCGGACTACCTGTTCGACCGCTTCGCCGAGCTTATCGAAGGCGGGAAGAATGCCTAAGCGCACCGACCTCAAGCACATCCTGGTGATCGGCTCCGGGCCGATCGTCATCGGGCAGGCCTGCGAGTTCGACTACTCCGGCACCCAGGCGTGCCGGGTGCTGCGCAGCGAGGGCATCCGGGTCAGCCTGGTCAACTCCAACCCGGCAACGATCATGACGGACCCCGAGTTCGCCGACGCCACGTACGTCGAGCCGATCACCCCGGAGTTCGTCGAGCTGGTCATTGCCAAGGAGCGCCCGGACGCCCTGTTGCCCACCCTCGGCGGGCAGACCGCGCTGAACACCGCGGTCGCCCTGCACGAGGCCGGCGTGCTGGACAAGTACGGCGTGGAGCTGATCGGCGCCAACATCGACGCGATCAACCGCGGCGAGGACCGGCAGCTGTTCAAGGACATCGTCGCCAAGGCCGGCGCCCGGCTCGGCGTCGAGGACCCGACCGGCCTGGTGCCGCGCTCCCGGGTCTGCCACTCGATGGCCGAGGTCGAGGCCACCGTCGCCGAGCTGGGTCTGCCGGTGGTGATCCGGCCGTCGTTCACCATGGGCGGCCTGGGCTCCGGCATGGCGCACAGCGACGAGGACCTGCACCGCATCGCCGGGGCCGGCCTGGCCGCCAGCCCGGTGCACGAGGTGCTCATCGAGGAGAGCGTGCTCGGCTGGAAGGAGTACGAGCTCGAACTGATGCGCGACCGCCACGACAACGTGGTGGTGGTCTGCTCGATCGAGAACGTCGACCCGATGGGCGTGCACACCGGCGACAGCGTCACCGTCGCCCCGGCCATGACCCTCACCGACCGGGAGTACCAGCGCCTGCGCGACCTGGGCATCGCGGTGCTGCGCGAGGTCGGGGTGGACACCGGCGGCTGCAACATCCAGTTCGCGGTCAACCCGGCCGACGGCCGGATCGTCGTGATCGAGATGAACCCCCGGGTGTCCCGCTCCTCGGCGCTGGCCTCCAAGGCCACCGGCTTCCCGATCGCCAAGATCGCCGCGAAGCTGGCCATCGGCTACACCCTGGACGAGATCCCCAACGACATCACCCTGAAGACCCCGGCGGCGTTCGAGCCGACGCTGGACTACGTGGTGGTGAAGATCCCCCGGTTCGCGTTCGAGAAGTTCCCCGGCGCCGACCCGGAGCTGACCACCACCATGAAGTCGGTCGGCGAGGCGATGAGCCTCGGCCGGAACTTCACCGAGGCGCTCAACAAGGCGATGCGCTCCATGGAAACCCAATCATCGGGTTTCTGGACCACTCCAGACCCGGCGGGGGCGACGAAGGAGAACACCCTCGCCGCGCTGCGGATGCCGCACGACGGCCGGCTCTACACGGTGGAGCGGGCGCTGCGGCTGGGCGCCACCATCGCGGAGGTCGCCGCCGCGTCCGGCGGGATGGACCCCTGGTTCCTGGACCAGATCGCCGGCCTGGTCGAGCTGCGCGCGGAGATCGTGGACGCCCCGGTGCTCGACGCCGAGCTGCTGCGCCGGGCCAAGCGGGCCGGCCTGTCCGACCGGCAGCTGGCCGCGCTGCGCCCGGAGCTGGCCGCCGAGGACGGCGTACGCACCCTGCGGCACCGGCTCGACGTGCGGCCGGTCTACAAGACGGTGGACACCTGCGCCGCCGAGTTCGAGGCGACCACGCCGTACCACTACTCCACCTACGACTCGGAGACCGAGGTCGCGCCCTCGGACCGGCCCAAGGTGCTCATCCTGGGCTCCGGGCCGAACCGGATCGGCCAGGGCATCGAGTTCGACTACTCCTGCGTGCACGCGGTCATGGCGCTGCGGGGGGTCGGCTACGAGACCGTCATGGTCAACTGCAACCCGGAGACGGTCTCCACCGACTACGACACCGCCGACCGGCTCTACTTCGAGCCGCTGACCTTCGAGGACGTGCTGGAGGTCTGGCACGCGGAGGACTCCTCCGGCCGGGCGGCCGGCGGCCCGGGCGTGGTCGGCGTGATCGTGCAGCTCGGCGGGCAGACCCCGCTGGGGCTGGCGCAGCGGCTCAAGAACGCCGGCGTGCCGGTCGTCGGCACCTCCCCGGAGTCGATCCACCTCGCGGAGGAGCGCGGCGCGTTCGGCGCGGTGCTGGCCCGGGCCGGGCTGCGCGCCCCGGCGCACGGCATGGCCACCTCGTACGACGAGGCGAAGGCGATCGCCGACGAGATCGGCTACCCGGTGCTGGTCCGGCCGTCGTACGTGCTCGGCGGGCGGGGCATGGAGATCGTCTACGACGACGCCACGCTGCGCGACTACATCGGCCGGGCCACCGACATCTCCCCGGACCACCCGGTGCTGGTGGACCGCTTCCTCGACGACGCCATCGAGATCGACGTGGACGCGCTCTGCGACGCCGACGGCGAGGTCTACCTCGGCGGCGTGATGGAGCACATCGAGGAGGCCGGCATCCACTCCGGCGACTCGTCCTGCGCGCTGCCGCCGATCACCCTCGCGGGCTCGCACCTGACCCAGGTGCGCCGCTACACGGAGGCGATCGCCCGAGGGGTGGGCGTCAAGGGCCTGCTCAACGTTCAGTACGCCCTCAAGGACGACATGCTCTACGTGCTGGAGGCCAACCCCCGGGCGTCCCGGACGGTCCCGTTCGTCTCCAAGGCCACGGCGGTGCCGCTGGCCAAGGCGGCGGCCCGGATCGCGCTCGGCGCCACCATCGCCGAGCTGCGCGCCGAGGGGCTGCTGCCGCCGACCGGGGACGGCGGCGTGATGCCGGCGGACGCCCCGATCGCGGTCAAGGAGGCGGTGCTGCCGTTCAAGCGGTTCCGCACCCCCTCCGGCAAGGGCATCGACTCGCTGCTCGGCCCGGAGATGAAGTCCACCGGCGAGGTGATGGGCATCGACACCAACTTCGGGCACGCCTTCGCCAAGAGCCAGTCGGCCGCGTACGGGTCGCTGCCCACCGGCGGCCGGATCTTCGTCTCGGTCGCCAACCGGGACAAGCGCGGCATGATCTTCCCGATCAAGCGGCTGGCGGACCTGGGCTTCGAGATCGTCGCCACCACCGGCACCGCCGAGGTGCTGCGCCGGCACGGCATCGCCTGCGAGCAGATCCGCAAGCACTACGAGTCCGGCGAGGGCGAGGACGCGGTGTCGATGATCCTCGGCGGCGACGTGGCGCTGGTGATCAACACGCCGCAGGGCTCCGGCGCGAGCGCCCGCTCGGACGGCTACGAGATCCGCAGCGCCGCCGTGACCGCCGACATCCCCTGCATCACCACCGTCCCCGGCGCCGCGGCGGCGGTCATGGGCATCGAGGCCCGCATCCGCGGCGACATGCAGGTCCGCCCCCTCCAGGAGCTCCACGCCGCCCTGCGAGCCGGCGAGTGACCCGCGCCGTTCCCGCGTCGATCATGAAGTTGTCGCCCCGACCCGCCGCCGGACGCGGCGACAACTTCATGATCACCGAGCCGGGGGGAGGCCGGGCGTGATCTTCGAGAGGGTGGTGCGGCCTCAGTTGTTCCGGCTCGGGGGTGGGGACGCCGAGGCGGCGCACGAGTGGACGTTGCGGCGGTTGGCGGCGCTCTCCCGGCGGCCGGCAGCGCTCGCGGCGTTGCGGGCGCGATATCAGGTGCGGGCGCCGCGGACGGTGTTCGGGGTCCAGTTCCCGAACCCGGTCGGGCTGGCGGCCGGCATGGACAAGAACGGCGTGGCCCTGCCGGCCTGGCCGGCGCTGGGCTTCGGCTTCGTCGAGGTCGGCACGGTCACCGCGCACGCCCAGCCGGGCAACCCCCGGCCCCGGCTGTTCCGGCTGCGCGACAGCGAGGCCGTGGTCAACCGGATGGGCTTCAACAACGCCGGCGCCGAGGCCCTGGCGGCCCGGCTGGCGGCGCTGCCCCGCCCGATCGGGGCTCCGCTGGGCATCTCGCTGGGCAAGTCCAAGGTGACCCCGCTGGGCGACGCGGTCGAGGACTACCTGGCCTCGTACCGGGCGCTGCGGGCGCACGGCGACTACTTCGCGGTCAACGTCTCCTCGCCGAACACCCCCGGCCTGCGCTCGTTGCAGGACCGCTCCCACCTGGACGCGCTGCTGGCGGCGCTGGTGGGGGAGAAGCCGGTGCTGGTGAAGATCGCCCCGGACCTGACCGAGCCGGCGATCGCCGAGCTGCTGGAGGTCTGCCTGGCCCGCGGGGCCGCCGGGGTGATCGCCACCAACACCACCCTGGCCCGCGACGGGCTCGCCCCGGCCGACGCGGACCGGGGCGCGGAGACCGGCGGGCTCTCCGGCCGCCCGCTGGCCGACCGGGCCCGCGAGGTGGTCGCGTTCGTGCACCGGGAGACCGGCGGCCGGCTGCCGGTGGTCGGCGTCGGCGGCATCCTCGACCCGGACGACGCCGCCCGGATGTTCGACGCCGGGGCCAGCCTGATCCAGCTCTACACCGGCTTCATCTACCGGGGCCCCGGCCTGGTCCGGGCCGCGGCCCGCGCGTCGGCGGGCGCCACCGCGCCGGTGCCGGCCGGGTGACACCTCCCGGCCGGGCAACCCTCGACGGTACGAAGGAGAGCGTGTGACGCCCGAGGAGATCCTGGCCGCCGACCGGGCCCACGTCTGGCACCCGTACGCGGCGCTGCCCCCGGCCCACCCCCCGTACGTGGTCCAGAGCGCGCAGGGCGTCCGGCTGCGGCTGGCCGACGGCCGGGAGCTGGTCGACGGGATGTCGTCCTGGTGGGCGGCGATCCACGGCTACCGGCACCCGGTGCTGGACGCGGCGGTCACCGACCAGCTCGGCCGGATGAGCCACGTGATGTTCGGCGGGCTCACCCACGAGCCCGCCGTGCGGCTGGCGCGGACGCTGGTCGAGCTGGCCCCGGCCGGGCTGGAGCACGTCTTCCTGGCCGACTCCGGCTCGGTCAGCGTCGAGGTGGCGATCAAGATGTGCCTGCAGTACCAGCGGGCCACCGGCCGGCCGGAACGCCGCCGGCTGGGCACCTGGCGGGGCGGCTACCACGGCGACACGTTCCACCCGATGAGCGTCTGCGACCCGGAGGGCGGCATGCACCACCTCTGGGGCGACGTGCTGCCCCGGCAGGTCTTCGCGCCCGTTCCGCCCGGTGGCTTCGACGACCCGCCCGACCCGGCGTACGTGGCGGCGCTGACCGACGCGGTGGAGCGGCACGCCGACGAGCTGGCCGCGGTCATCGTCGAACCGGTGGTGCAGGGCGCCGGCGGGATGCGCTTCCACCACCCGGAGTACCTGCGGGTGCTGCGCGAGGTGACCCGGGCGCACGGGGTGCTGCTGGTCTTCGACGAGATCGCCACCGGCTTCGGCCGTACCGGCGCCATGTTCGCCGCCGAGCACGCCGGGGTGAGCCCGGACGTGCTCTGCGTCGGCAAGGCGCTGACCGGCGGGTACCTCACCCTGGCCGCCGCGCTGTGCACCCCGCGGGTCGCCCGGGGCATCTCCGCCGACGGGGTGCTGGCGCACGGCCCCACCTTCATGGGCAACCCGCTGGCCTGCGCGGTCGCCAACGCGTCCCTGGAGCTGCTGCGGGCCGGTGACTGGGCCACCGAGGTCGCCCGGGTGGGCGCGGGCCTGCGGGCCGGCCTGGAGCCGCTGCGCGGCGCGCCCGGAGTGGCCGACGTGCGGGTGCTGGGCGCGATCGGCGTGGTGCAGCTCGACCACGAGGTGGACATCGCGGCGGCGACCGCCGCCGCCGTGGCGCAGGGCGTCTGGCTGCGCCCGTTCCGCGACCTGGTCTACACCATGCCGCCGTACGTGACCGACGACGCCGACCTGGCCCGGATCGCGGCCGGCATCGCCGCCGCGGTGAAGGCCGGCTGAGCCGGCGGGCAGGACGGGGCCGGCTGAGCCGGCGGGCAGGACGGGGCCGGCACCGGTCGGCCACCGAGCGCGAGCGTGAGGAGAGGAACGCCGATGGAGAGTTTCGGGACCCGGCTGCACCGCGCCGTCGCCGAGCGGGGGCCGCTCTGTGTGGGCATCGACCCGCATCCCGGGCTGCTGGCCCGCTGGGGGTTGCCGGATGACGTCGACGGGTTGGACCGGTTCGCGCGGACCGTCGTGGGAGCGCTTGCGGACCGAGTCGCGGTGGTCAAGCCCCAGTCGGCCTTTTTCGAGCGGTTCGGTGCCCGAGGTGTCGGAATTCTTGAGTCAACTATCCGACAGTTACGAGATTGTGGCGCGCTCGTTCTACTCGACGTGAAGCGCGGCGACATCGGTTCGACCGTCGCCGCGTACGCCTCGGCCTACCTCGACCCGTCCGGTCCGCTGCACGTCGACGCGATCACCGCGAGCCCCTACCTGGGGGTCGGATCGCTGGCCCCGATGTTCGACCTGGCGGCCACCCACGGCGGTGGCGTCTTCGTGCTGGCGCTCACCTCCAACCCGGAGGGAGCCGCGGTCCAGCGCGCCCGTACGGCCGACGGGCGCACCGTCGCGCAGACCGTCATCGACGAGATTTCCCAGCTCAACAGGGGTGCGGAGCCGATCGGCAGCTTCGGGCTGGTGGTCGGCGCGACGATCGGCGACACCGGTCACGACCTGTCCAAGGTGAACGGGCCGCTGCTCGCCCCGGGGCTCGGCGCCCAGGGCGCGACGGCGGCGGACCTGCGCACGGTCTTCGGCTCCAGCCTGTCGTCGGTGCTGCCGTCGTACTCCCGCGAGGTGCTGAACGCCGGCCCGGACGAGGCCGCTCTCCGGGCCGCCGTGGACCGCGTGTTGGCCGACTGTCGGGACGTTCTCGCTGACTGACGGCTCGGTCACTTTCTCCGATCTTGGCGCGTCCACGTTGCCGAAACCGCCCGCGACCGCTAGTTTTCCCCGCGCTGGGAACCACGGACCCCTTTGGTTGCCAGCGACACCACGTTTCACAGAGCGGCGGTGCGCCCCGCCCGTCGCGATAGGGACCTGAGGAGAACTGGTGCCGCTCCCGTCACTGACCCCCGAGCAGCGCGCTGCCGCGCTGGAGAAGGCCGCGGAGATCCGCAAGGCCCGTGCTGAGCTGAAGGAGCAGCTCAAGCAGGGCAAGACCACCCTTGCCGCCGTCCTTGAGCGGGCCGAGTCCGACGACGTCGTCGGCAAGCTGAAGGTTTCGGCCGTCCTGCAGGCGATGCCGGGCATCGGCAAGATCCGGGCTACCCAGATCATGGAGAAGCTCAAGATCGCCGACAGCCGTCGCCTGCGCGGGCTGGGCGAGCAGCAGCGCAAGGCTCTGCTTGGAGAGTTCGCCGCCAACTGAACGCCGCAACGTGTAGAAACAAGCGGTGAGCACGGATGACGAGGCGCGCCCGGCGGCTCGGCTCACTGTCCTGACGGGGCCCTCGGGCGCGCGCGGGAGAGTGTCGTCGAGTTGGTCCGGGCGCGTTCTCCGTCCGTGTGGGTGCCGGTGCCGGTGACCACCCGGCCCCGCCGCCCCGACGAGGTCGACGGCGTCGACCGGCGCTTCGTGGACCCGGTCGGCTTCGACCGGATGGTCGCCGCGGGCGAGCTGCTGGAGTGGTCGCGGATCGGCGGGCACCGCCGGGGCACGCCCCGCGTGCCGCTGCGGTCCCGGCTGGCCGACGGCCGACCGGTGCTGCTCCCGCTCGACCTGCCCGGCGCGCTCGCCGTCCGGGAGGCCCTGCCGGACGTCCGGCTGGTCCTGCTGGCGCCGCCGGGTCACCGTCCGGACCCGGCGGTCCTCGCGGCCGTCGGACACACCGTGGTCCACGACCTCACCGAGCGGGTCGTGGCTGAACTGGTAGGCTTGCTCGGTTCTTCCTATCTGGCTCCCGCCCAGCCGCGACTGCGCGGTTGAGCGACCAGCCGCGCTCGCGCGGACACTTCAGACGCAGAGGGTATTTCGTGGGATCCATCGCCAACCCCGAGGGCATCACCAACCCGCCGATCGACGAGCTCCTCGAGAAGACCACCTCGAAGTACGCGCTGGTGATCTTCGCCGCCAAGCGTGCCCGCCAGGTCAACGCCTACTACAGCCAGCTCGGTGAGGGCCTGCTGGAGTACGTCGGCCCGCTCGTGGAGACCACCCCGCAGGAGAAGCCGCTCTCGATCGCGATGCGTGAGATCAACGCGGGCCTGCTCACCGCCGAGCCGACCGACCAGCCGTAACCCCCGCTCCGCCGATGCCCGCCGAGATCGTCCTCGGGGTCGGCGGCGGCATCGCCGCCTACAAGGCGTGTGAGCTGCTGCGGCTCTTCACCGAGTCGGGCCACCGGGTCCGGGTCGTGCCGACCGCGTCGGCGCTCCGTTTCATCGGGGCGCCGACCTGGGCGGCGCTCTCCGGCCAGCCGGTCGCCGACGACGTCTGGTCCGACGTGCACGAGGTGCCGCACGTCCGGCTCGGCCAGCGGGCCGACCTGGTGGTGGTCGTGCCGGCGACGGCCGACCTGCTCGCCAAGGCGGCCCACGGCCTCGCCGACGACCTGCTCACCAACACGCTGCTCACCGCGCGCTGCCCGGTGGTGCTCGCCCCGGCGATGCACACCGAGATGTGGGAGCACCCGGCCACCGTCGCCAACGTCGCGACGCTGCGCTCGCGCGGCGTACGGGTGATCGAACCGGCGGTCGGCCGGCTCACCGGCGCCGACACCGGCAAGGGGCGGCTGCCTGACCCGGCCGAGATCTTCGCCGTCGCCCGCCGGGCCCTGGCCCGGGGCCTGGACGCCCCCGCCGACCTGGCCGGTCGGCACGTCGTGGTGACCGCCGGCGGCACCCGCGAGCCGCTGGACCCGGTCCGCTTCCTCGGCAACCGTTCCTCCGGCAAGCAGGGGTACGCCTTCGCCCGCGCGGCCGTCGCCCGGGGCGCCCGCGTCACCCTGGTCGCGGCGAACGTCGCCCTGCCCGACCCGGCCGGGGTCGACCTGGTCCGGGTGGGCACCACCGAGGAGCTGCGCAAGGCCACCCTGGAGGCCGCCGCCGACGCCGACGTGGTGGTGATGGCGGCCGCGCCCGCCGACTTCCGGCCGGCGACCTACGCCCCCGGCAAGATCAAGAAGTCGGAGGACGGCAGCGCGCCGACCATCGCCCTGGTCACCAACCCCGACATCGCCGCCGAGCTGGGGCGGCAGCGCCGCCCGGAGCAGCTGCTGGTGGTCTTCGCCGCCGAGACCGGCGACGCCGAGGCCAACGGCCGGGCCAAGCTCGCCCGCAAGCGGGCCGACCTGATCGTCATCAACGAGGTGGGCGTGGACAAGGTCTTCGGGGCCGAGACCAACGCGGCGACCGTGGTGGGCGCGGACGGCAGCGTGACCACCCTTCCCGAACAGTCCAAGGAAGACCTGGCCGACCGGGTCTGGGACCTCGTGGTGACCCGGCTGGCCGCGTTGTCCTGAACGCTGGTCACTTTCGCGTTGGCTGCGGCACCCTGGAATCGGGTGACTAAACTGCCGCGGAGCGACCTTTCCAGAGAGACTCAAGTGCTTAGGAGTGCCGTGACACGTCTTTTCACGTCCGAATCGGTCACGGAGGGCCACCCGGACAAGATCGCCGACCAGATCAGCGACGGCATCCTGGACGCCCTGCTGGCCAAGGACCCGCACAGCCGTGTCGCGGTGGAGACCCTGATCACCACCGGGCAGGTGCACGTCGCGGGCGAGGTGACGACCAAGGCGTACGCCGACATCCCGACGATCGTCCGGGAGACCATCCTCGAGATCGGGTACGACTCGTCGAAGAAGGGCTTCGACGGCGCGTCCTGCGGCGTCAGCGTCTCGATCGGCAACCAGTCCGCCGACATCGCCCAGGGCGTGGACAACGCCTTCGAGCTGCGTACCGGCGAGTCGGAGAGCGCGCTGGACGCGCAGGGCGCCGGCGACCAGGGCATGATGTTCGGCTTCGCCTGCTCCGAGACCCCCGAGCTGATGCCGCTGCCGATCGCGCTGGCGCACCGGCTGGCCCGCCGGCTGGCTGCCGTGCGCAAGGACGGCACCATCCCCTACCTGCGGCCCGACGGCAAGACCCAGGTCACCATCGAGTACGACGGCCTGCGTCCGGTCCGGCTCAACACCGTGGTCGTGTCCAGCCAGCACGCCGCGGACATCTCGCTGGACTCGCTGCTCACCCCGGACGTGCGCGAGCACGTCATCGCCCCCGAGCTGGAGAGCCTCGGCCTGGACACCGAGGGCTACCGGCTGCTGGTGAACCCCACGGGCCGGTTCGAGATCGGTGGCCCGATGGGCGACGCCGGCCTGACCGGTCGCAAGATCATCGTGGACACCTACGGCGGGTACGCCCGGCACGGCGGCGGCGCGTTCTCCGGCAAGGACCCGTCGAAGGTGGACCGCTCGGCCGCGTACGCGATGCGCTGGGTGGCCAAGAACGTGGTGGCCGCCGGCCTCGCCGAGCGCTGCGAGGCGCAGGTCGCCTACGCGATCGGCAAGGCGCACCCGGTCAGCCTCTTCATCGAGACCTTCGGCACCGAGACCGTGCCGGTCGCCTCGATCGAGAAGGCCGTCACCGAGGTCTTCGACCTCCGCCCGGCCGCCATCATCCGGGACCTCAACCTGCTCCGCCCGATCTACCGGCAGACCGCCGCGTACGGCCACTTCGGCCGCGAGCTGCCGGACCTGACCTGGGAGAGCACCGACCGGGCCGCCGACCTCAAGTCGGTAGCGGGAGCCTGACCGGCACCAGGCGCAGCGACCGGCGACCCGCCGACGGGTCGCCGGTCGCTCGTGTCTGCGTCGACGTGCCGCTGCCGCACCTCGACCGCCCGTTCGACTACCTGGTCCCCGCCGAGCTGGACGCCGACGCCGTGCCCGGGGTGCGGGTGAAGGTGCGCTTCGCCGGGCAACTCGTCGACGGCTGGCTGCTGGAGCGCGCCGACGACTCCGGGCACACCGGCCGGCTGGCGTACCTGGAGAAGGTGGTGTCCCCGGAGCCGGTGCTGGCGCCGGAGATCGCCCGGCTGGCCCGGGTGGTCGCCGACCGGTACGCCGGCAGCCTCGCCGACGTGCTCCGGCTCGCCGTCCCGCCCCGCCACGCCCGGGTCGAAAAGGACCTGCGCGCCGAGCCGCCGACCGTCGACGCCGACGGTTCCGTCGCCGACACCGCCACGACGCCCGACGGACTCAGCGCCGCCTCGACCACCGACACCTCGCCGACACAGGTGGTCGCCGCCGCCGCGTCCCCGTCCGCCGGGGTCGCCGCCGCACCGCCCAC
>NZ_JAEVHN010000062.1:0-17422 GCF_016803375.1 Micromonospora sp. 4G55 | reverse complement strand
ATCGAGCGGTTCGACGCCGGCGCGATCATCAACTTCACCGGCTTCCAGAAGATCGTCGACGCGATGGGCGGCGTCGACATGTACATCGAGCGGGACGTGAAGTCCGAGCACCGCGAGCCGGACGGCACGCACCGCAAGGGCAACCCGTACGGCGAGGGGTACATCGGGCCGCAGGCGGAGTACAAGAAGGGCAACCAGCACCTGAGCGGCTGGCAGGCGCTGGACTACGTGCGGCAGCGCTACCCCAAGAACGGCGTCCCGGACGCCGACTACGGCCGCCAGCGCCACCAGCAGCAGTTCATCAAGGCGATGGTCAACCAGGCGTTCAGCGCCGACGTGGTGACCAACCCGATCAAGCTGGACCGGGTGATCCGGGCCGCCGGCCAGTCGCTGACCTTCAACGGCCGGGGCAACAGCGTGGTCGACTTCGCCATCGCCCTCAAGGGCGTCCGGTCGGAGAACGTCGAGCTGATCAAGCTGCCGGGGGAGGGGATCGGCACCGGCAGCGCGTACCGGGGCGAGCGGCTGCTGCCGGCCGCGGACGACTTCTTCACCGCGCTGAAGAACGAACAGCTCGACGCATTCCTGCTCGAACACCCGGAGTTCCGCAACCGGAACAAGTGACCCCCGCGCCAAGGCCGCCGGCTCCCCGCCGGCCCGGCCTTGCGCGTCACGACACCGGGTGTCGCAGGTCTCGCCACCCGCGTTGGGGCGCTCCCGGCGGCGGGACTAGACTTTCGACATTCCGCCGCCGCAGCAAGGAGACAGCGTGGCACAGCAGCTTCACGTCGAGCTCGTAGCCGTCGAGGAGAAGGTCTGGTCCGGCGAGGCCGAGATGGTCGTCGCTCGGACGACCGAGGGTGAGCTGGGTGTGCTGCCGGGGCACGCGCCCCTGCTCGGCCAGCTGGCGGAGCCCAGCCAGGTCCGCATCAAGCAGGCCGGCGGCCAGCAGGTCGCGTACGACGTCGCCGGCGGTTTCCTGTCGGTGACCGGTGAGGGCGTCACCGTCCTCGCCGAGAGCGCCTCCCCGGCCACCCCCGCGCGCTGAGCCGACCCGCCGATGGAGATCGTGGAAGGGATCGGAATCGGCTTTGCGGTGGTCGTCGCCGCGATCCTGATCCTCTTCATCCGGCGGGCCCTGGTCACCCGTAGCGGAGGCATCATCCGGCTCGGCGTCCGGGTCACCACGGTGCTCGACGGCCGGGGCTGGTCGCCCGGCTTCGGCCGCTTCGTCGGCGACGAGCTCCGGTGGTACCGGATGTTCAGCTTCGCCCTGCGACCCAAGCGGGTGCTCTCCCGCAAGGAGCTGGTGGTGGAGCGACGGCGTCTGCCCGAGGGCCAGGAGCGCCTCTCGATGCCCGCCGACTGGGTGATCCTCCGGTGTACCAGTCACCACGCTCCGGTCGAGATCGCCATGGCGCGTTCCACCGTCACCGGATTCCTCAGCTGGTTGGAGGCGCCCCGCCCGGGGCGGCCTCGCCGCGTGTGGCCTCCCAGGACTGGCCCGCGGCCTGATCTGCGCGCCCTCCGGGATTTCCGGGGGAGCCACTCGCTCCGGGCGGTCAGGCTTGATCCCTCCGCGAGCGGGCTCCCCCGGAAATCCCTCACGTCTCCGGCGTCGTCAGACGCTACTTACCTCTGTGCCGTTACCGGTTCGTGTGAGGCGACGAGTTCCACCTCGTAGCCGTGGGTGTCGGTGAGGTAGGCGGCGTAGGTGTTCGGGCCGCCGGCGTGCGGGTGGCGGTCCGGGAAGAGCAGCGTCCAGCCGTGTGCGGGCGCGGCCGCGACCAGCCGGTCCACCGCGGCGGGCGGACCGGCGTGGAACGCGAGGTGGTTGAGCCCGGGAGCGAGCCGGTCGTGCGCCCGCCCCGACAGCGCGGGGGACTCCTCCAGCACCAGGTACGTCGGGCCGAGCCGCCAGGACCGGCCGGCGGGCCAGTCCTGGTACGGCGTCCAGCCCAGCTCGCCCAGCAACCAGCCCCAGCTGGCCTTGGCGGCGTCGAGGTCGGGCACCCAGACCTCGACGTGGTGCAGCGCTCCGGCGCTCAGCGCTTACCGCCCGGCACCCATAGCACATCTCCGTTCGGATTTGCCGTTCTTGACAGGATGAACAGCAGATCGGAGAGGCGGTTGAGATACTTTGCCGGAAGGGAGCTGGTGCGATCCGGGTCGTGCGCGACCAGCGCCCAGGCGGCCCGTTCGGCGCGCCGGGCGACCGTCCGTGCCACGTGCAGCAGCGCCGCGCCAGCGGTGCCGCCGGGGAGGATGAAGGAGTCGAGCTTGCTCAGGCGTGCGTTGTACTCGTCGCACCAGCCCTCGAGGCGCTCCACATATTCCTCGGTGACCCGCAACGGCGGGTACGCCGGATCCGGCTCGACCGGGGTGGCCAGATCGGCGCCGACGTCGAACATGTCGTTCTGGATCGACCCCAGCACCGCCCGGAGCTCCTCGTCGAGCTGCCCCAGGGCGAGGGCCACGCCGATCGCGGCGTTGCACTCGTCGACATCCGCGTACGCGGCGATCCGCGGATCGGTCTTCGGCACCTGCTCGTTGTTGCTCAGCCTGGTCATGCCGGCGTCGCCGGCCTTGGTGTAGATGCGCGTGAGGTGGACGGCCATGACGCACAGCCTACGGATACCGGACCTGACGATCCCGGCACGGCCGGACCCTGCCTGCGGCTGGCCCGGCGGAGCGGGGGCCGGTGACGCCGTCGACCAGGCGGTCAACGACGTCGACGTCATCCGGGTCGGCGGCGACGCCCGGCTGGCCGGCACGGTGCACGTGGTCGGCGCCAAGAACTCCGCGCTCAAGCTGATGGCCGCCGCGCTGCTCGCCCCGGGGCGCAGCGTGATCACCAACGTCCCCCGGATCACCGACATCGCGATCATGGGGGAGGTGCTGCGCCGGCTCGGCTGCGGCGTGCGGTTCGAGGCGGACGATCCGGTCGACCCGATGGTCGCCCGGGGTGGGGCCGCCCGGTCCCGCTCCGTCGTCATCGACGTCCCGGAGCGGCCCGGCGTGGAGGCCGACTACGACCTCGTCCGCCGGCTGCGCGCGTCGATCTGCGTGCTGGGCCCGTTGCTGGCCCGGCGCGGGCACGTCCGGGTGGCCCACCCGGGCGGGGACGCGATCGGCTCCCGGGGGCTGGACATGCACATCTCCGGGCTGACCCGGATGGGTGCGGACATCTCCGGTGAGCACGGCTTCGTCATCGCCTCGGCCCCCGACGGCCTGCACGGCGCGGAGATCGTGCTGGACTTCCCCAGCGTGGGGGCGACCGAGAACCTGGTGATGGCGGCGGTGCTGGCCCGCGGCGTGACGGTGATCGACAACGCGGCCCGGGAGCCGGAGATCGTCGACATCTGCACGATGGCCAACCAGATGGGCGCGCGGATCTCCGGCGCGGGCACCTCCACCCTGCGGATCGTCGGGGTGCCCGAGCTGCACCCGGTGCGGCACGCCACGGTGGGGGACCGGATCGTCGCCGGCACCTGGGCGTTCGGCGCCGCGATGACCCGGGGGGACGTCACCGTCACCGGCGTGGATCCGGCCTACCTGGAGGTCGCGCTGGACAAGCTGGTCTCGGCCGGCGCGCTGGTGGAGACCCGCGGCGACGCCTTCCGGGTACGCGCCGACGACCGGCCCGCCGCGGTCGACGTGGTCACCCTGCCGTACCCGGGCTTCGCCACCGACCTGCTGCCGATGGCGATCGGCCTGGCCGCGGTGAGTGACGGCGCCTCGCTGATCACCGAGAACATCTTCGACGGCCGGTTCATGTTCGCCAACGAGATGATGCGGCTGGGGGCGGACATCAAGACCGACGGCCACCACGCGGTGGTACGCGGTCGTGACCGCCTCTCCGGCGCCCCGGTACGCGCCACCGACATCCGGGCCGGCGCGGGTCTGATCATCGCGGGGCTCTGCGCCGAGGGGGTCACCGAGGTCTCCCACGTGTACCACGTCGACCGGGGCTATCCGGACTTCGTGGCCGACCTGCGGGCGCTCGGGGTGCGGGTGGAGCGGGGGACCGCGCCGGAGGCCCCGGACCTCACCATCTGACCGGTCCCGCCGCCGCGGCCGGGGCCTTAGCCGTCGTTCAGGCTCGCCGACTAGGGTGCAGACAGACACTCATTCGCAGCGAGGGAGAAGCAGATGGCGGGTCGACTCGCGGTCGTCGGTGCCGGGCTGATGGGTTCGGGCATCGCCCAGGTGGCGGCGCAGGCGGGCTGGCAGGTGACGCTGCGCGACCTGGACGACGCGGCCACCGTGCGGGGCGTCGACGGCATCCGGAAGTCCCTGGAGAAGTTCGCCGAGAAGGGCCGGATCGACGTGTCCGAGGTCGAGGCGACGCTGGGCCGGATCACCCCCACCACCGACCTGGAGGCGGTCGCCGACGCGGACATCGTGGTCGAGGCGGTCTTCGAGCGGCTGGAGATCAAGCACGAGGTGTTCCGCGCGCTGGACAAGATCTGCAAGGCCGACGCGGTGCTGGCCACCAACACCTCGGCCATCCCGGTCACCCAGATCGCGTCGGTGACCGAGCGGCCGGAGGCGGTCGTCGGCACCCACTTCTTCTCGCCGGTGCCGATGATGAAGCTCTGCGAGCTGGTCCGCGGTTACAAGACCAGCGACGAGACGCTGGCGACGGTGAAGGCGTTCGCCGAGGGGATCGGCAAGACGGTCGTGGTGGTCAACCGGGACATCGCCGGTTTCGTCACCACCCGGCTGATCGCGGCGCTGGTCGTCGAGGCGGTCAAGCTGGTCGAGTCCGGCGTGGTGTCGGCCGAGGACCTGGACACCGCCTGCAAGCTCGGTTTCGGCCACGCCATGGGTCCGCTGGCCACCACCGACCTGACCGGCGTGGACGTGCTGCTGCACGCCTCGAAGAACATCTACACCGACACCGCCGACGAGAAGTTCTTCCCGCCGGAGCTGCTCCAGCGCATGGTCACCGCCGGCGACCTGGGCCGCAAGACCGGCAAGGGCTTCTACACGTACTGAGTCCGGGCACGAAAAAGGGGGGGCGGGCGCCGGTGCGCCCGCCCCCTTTCCCGTCGTCAGCCGTCGCGCTTGGTGGTCCAGCGGAAGGTGGTCAGGCAGAGCACCAGGCCGATCACGCACCACAGCGCCAGCACCAGGGCGACCCGGCCCAGTTCGAAGGAGCCGCCCGGCTCCTGGGCGCCGAAGCTCTCCGGCAGGAAGACCGCCCGCAGCCCCTGGCACATCCACTTGAGCGGGAAGAGCGCCGCGACCTGCTGCATCCAGGTGGGTAGCTCGGTAAAGACGAAGAACACCCCGGAGATGAACTGGAGCACCAGGGCGACCGGGGTGACCACGGCCGACCCGCTGCGCGCGGTGCGGGCCAGCGAGGAGATGGCGATGCCGCACAGGGTGCAGGCGGTCACCCCGAGCACGGAGACCCAGCCGAAGGTGAACCACTTCGCGGCGGTGCCGGGAAGGTCGAGGTCGAACAGCGTCACCGCGACGGCCAGCAGCAGGGCGGTCTCCGCGACGCCGATCGCCACCACCATGATCACCTTGCCGGCGAACCAGACCCACTTCGGCATCGGCGTGCCCCGGTAGCGCTTGAGCACCCCCCGGTCCCGCTCGATGGGGATCCAGATGCCCAGGTTCTGGAAGCTCACGGTCATCAGCCCGGTCGCGATCATGCCGGTGATGAAGTACTGGGTGAACTTCACCCCGCCGCCGATGGTGCCGTCGAAGATCGCCGCGAAGATCAGGATCATGATGATCGGGAAGCCCATCGTGAAGACGACGGACTCCCGGCTGCGCAGGAACTGGGTGATCTCCAGCCGGCCCTGTCGCAGCGCGAGGGCGCCGGGCCCCACCCGTCGGCCACCGGTGGCGGCGACCGGGGCCGCCGGCTTGGTCGTGGTCGTCATGACTGTCCGATCATCCGCAGGTAGACGTCTTCCAGGGTCGGCCGGGTCACGGTCAGGCCGGGGACCTCGCCGCCGAAGCGCGCGGCCAGCTCCGCCACCAGCGCCGTCGGCGTCGCGCTCTGCGCGGTCTGCGGCGTCCCGTCCGGGGTACGCCAGGAAACGGTCGCCAGGGCCTCCTGCCGGTTGCCCAGCCGGTTCGGCGGGGCCACCTCGACCAGCCGGCCGCCGGCGATCACCCCGACCCGGTCGGCGAGTGACTCGGCCTCGTCCAGGTAGTGGGTGGTCAGCACGATGGTGGTGCCGGCCGCCGCCAGGTCCCGGATCAGCTCCCAGAACTCCCGCCGGGCCTCCGGGTCGAAGCCGGTGGTCGGCTCGTCGAGGAAGAGCAGCTCGGGGCGGCCGATGATGCCCAGCGCCACGTCGAGCCGGCGCTTCTGCCCGCCGGAGAGGGTGTGCGTGCGGGCCTTCGCCTTGCCGGCCAGGCCGACCCGCTCGACGACCTTGTCCGGGTCGTCGGCGTCGGGGTAGAAGCCGGAGAAGTGCCGGACCACCTCGGCGACGGTCAGCTCGTCGAACTCGCCGGTGCCCTGGAGCACGATGCCGACCCGGGACCGCCAGTGCGGGTTCGGCTGGGCTGGGTCGCTGCCCAGCACCGAGACCTCGCCGGCGTCGCGCCGCCGGTAGCCCTCCAGGATCTCCACGGTGGTGGTCTTGCCCGCGCCGTTCGGGCCGAGCAGGGCGAACACCTCGCCGCGCCGGACGTCGAGGTCGACCCCCGCCACCGCGACGGTGTCGCCGTACGCCTTGCGCAGTCCCCGTACGGAGATCGCGAGTTCGTCATCCATGACGTCCAGTGTGCGACCTGGCTGCCACCATCGGGGCCGCCGGGGTGTGGTGGTGTCGGCCATGTCGCGTCGGCCGTGCCCGGTGGTCCGCTCCATGGACCTGTGTGGTTTTCCACAGCCCGTTTTACTGAACGGTAACTTAAACTCCGGCCATGGACGAGAAGGCACTCCCGGGCCGGCTGCCGGAGCGCGACCGCCCCTGGGTGATGCGCACGTACGCCGGGCACTCCTCCGCCGCGGCCACCAACGCGCTGTTCCGGCGCAACCTGGCCAAGGGCCAGACCGGTCTGTCGGTCGCCTTCGACCTGCCGACCCAGACCGGGTACGACCCGGACCACGAGCTGGCCGCCGGTGAGGTGGGCCGGGTCGGGGTACCGGTGGCCCACCTGGGCGACATGCGGGCGCTCTTCGACGGCATCCCGCTCGCCGAGATGAACACCTCGATGACCATCAACGCGCCGGCGATGTGGCTGCTCGCCCTCTACGGCACGGTCGGCGCGGAGCAGGGCGCCGAGCTGTCCCGCTGCGCGGGGACGACGCAGAACGACATCATCAAGGAGTACCTGTCCCGGGGGACGTACATCTTCCCGCCGGCGGCGTCGCTGCGGCTGACCGCCGACGTCATCGCGTACACGCTGCGCGAGATGCCGCGCTGGAACCCGACGAACATCTGCTCGTACCACCTGCAGGAGGCCGGCGCGACGCCGGTGCAGGAGGTCGGCTTCGCGCTGGCCACCGCCGTCGCCGTGCTCGACGCGGTCCGCGACTCCGGCCAGGTGCCCGCCGAGCGGATGGGCGACGTGGTCCAGCGGATCTCGTTCTTCGTCAACGCCGGGGTGCGCTTCGTCGAGGAGATCGCCAAGATGCGCGCCTTCGGCGCGCTCTGGGACGAGATCACCCGTGAGCGCTACGGCGTGGAGAACCCCAAGCAGCGCCGCTTCCGCTACGGCGTGCAGGTCAACTCGCTCGGCCTGACCGAGGCGCAGCCGGAGAACAACATCCAGCGCATCGTGCTGGAGATGCTCGGCGTCACCCTCTCCCGGGACGCCCGGGCCCGCGCCGTGCAGCTGCCCGCCTGGAACGAGGCGCTCGGCCTGCCCCGGCCGTGGGACCAGCAGTGGTCGTTGCGGATGCAGCAGGTGCTCGCGTACGAGTCGGACCTGCTGGAGTACCCGGACCTCTTCGAGGGCTCGCACGTGATGACCGCGCTGGTCGACGAGATCGTCACCGGCGCCCGCGTCGAGTTGGAGAAGGTGCTGGAGATGGGCGGCGTGGTGGCCGCCGTGGAGAGCGGCTACCTCAAGAGCGCGCTGGTCGCCTCGCTGGCCGACCGCCGCCGTCGGATGGAGTCCGGCGCCGACGTGGTGGTGGGCGTCAACCGGTACACCGAGACCGAGCCCTCCCCGCTGACGGCGGCCGGCGCGGAGGCCGTCGAGCAGGTCGACCCGGCGGTCGAGGCGGCCGCCACCGCCTCCGTACGTGAATGGCGGGCCGGCCGGGACGCGGCGGCGGTCGATGCGGCACTGGCCCGGCTGCGGGCGGACGCCGCGACCACGACGAACCTGATGCCGGCGACGCTTCAGTGCGTGCGAGCCGGGGTGACCACCGGCGAGTGGGCCGGCGCGCTGCGCCAGGTCTTCGGCGAGTACCGCGCGCCGACCGGGCTGACCGGCGCGGCCGGGGTCGGCGGGGACGCCACCCTCGTCGAGGTCCGGGAACGGGTCGCCGCCACCGCCGGCGAGCTGGGCAGCGGCCGGCTGCGGCTGCTGGTCGGCAAGCCGGGCCTGGACGGGCACTCCAACGGCGCCGAGCAGATCGCGGTACGCGCCCGGGACGCCGGCTTCGAGGTGGTCTACCAGGGCATCCGGCTGACCGCCGGGCAGATCGTCGCCGCCGCCGTCGAGGAGGACGTGGACCTGGTCGGGCTCTCGGTGCTCTCCGGCTCGCACCTGGCGGCCGTGCCGGCGGTGCTGGACGGGCTGCGCGCGGCCGGGCGCGGTGACCTGCCGGTGGTCGTCGGCGGCATCATCCCCGCCGGGGACGCCGAGGTGCTGCGCGCCGCCGGGGTCGCCCGGGTCTTCACGCCGAAGGACTTCGCCCTGACCGGGATCATCGACGAACTGGTCGGCGTGATCCGCCAGGCCAACGGACTCCCCGCCTGACCGCGGCCCCCGCCCGCGCGACCGCCCGGTCGCGCGGGCTCACACGGTCAGCGGCTGGTACGTCACGCAGTCGGCCATGTCCTGGTCCGGGGCGACGGTGATCGCCGGGGCGTGGCACTCCAGCTCCGAGTTGTGCCGGCAGTCCGACCGGCTGCACGCGCCCACCTGGGCGATGAGCTGCTCGATCCCGCCCCGCACCGGCATCTCGACGAAGGTGTGGCAGTGGGCGTGGTCGCTGCTGCCGACGGTGATGGCGAAGGCGTGGCAGTCGTTGGTGCGGTTGTAGGCGCAGGACGCGACGGTGCACTCCTGCACCCGGGGCATCTCGATCGATGCGGTCATGACGGCCTCCCTCTCGGCTCCTGTACCGATGGTAGGCATTTGCCCGACTTCGGCGCGGAGTTCGGCGGGGCCGTCACCCGCACAGGCGCCAGGCCCCGTCCTCCTTGACCAGCGTCAACACCTGGGTGCTCGCGCCGCCGGTCGCCGTCGTCAGCCGCACGGTGGCGGTGCCGCGGACCCGGCCGTTGGTGTTGTTGACGGTCAACCCCGCGATGTCGTAGTCGACCAGGCGCGGCTCGGCCTCCTGCCGCCGGCTGAAGTCGGCCAGCGACGTGCGCTCCCGCTCCTCGCGGCAGAGCAGGTCGTACGCCCGCTGGTGGTCGCCGCTCCGGACGGCGTCCAGGTAGCTCGTGGTGGCCTCCCGGACCGGCCCGACCGCCTCCTTCGCCGTGCCGTAGACGAAGAAGCCGCCGACCGCGCCGCCCAGGCAGCAGACCGCCAGCACCACGCCCACCACGATCAGGACGATCCGCAGGGTACGGCGGTTGTCGCGCGGGGGCACCGGGATCGGCTGGTACGTCATGGCCGCAGGCTAGGCGGGTCGCGCAAGCCCGCCGCTCGCGCTCCGGCTCACCGGCCGAGCACCTCGGAGAGCGGGGCCGGTTCCAGACCTCGCTCGGCCAGCCCGGCCAGGATGCGGGGCAGCGCCTCGTCGGTCATCGCCGCGTTCGCCTCGGTGACGTGCAGGATGATCACCGAACCGGGCCGGACCTGGCTCAGCACCGCCCGGACGATCGGCTGCCAGGCGGTGGCGAACGGATCGCCGCTGACCACGTCACCGTCCACCACGGTCAGTCCGAGCGGTGCCAGCTCGGCCAGCGCCGCCCGGTCGTGGCAGAGGCCGGGGAAGCGGAAGTAGCGGGTCTGCCGGCCGCCGTACCGGCCGATCACCTCGAAGGTCCGCGCCACGTCCCGGGTCATCTCCCGCCGCGGCAGCGGCGTCAGGTGGTAGCAGCGCGGGGTGAACGCCGCGTGCCCGTAGGTGTGGTTGGCCAGCTCGAAGCGCGGGTTGGCGGCCAGCCGGCGGGTCAGCTCCGGGTAGTCCTCGACCCACTTGCCGGTCAGGAAGAAGGTGGCCGGCACCCGCTCGCGCTCCAGCAGCTCGACGATCGCCAGGTTCGCGTACGACGGCGGGTGCGGCCCGCGCAGCTGCCGGCGCATGGTGTCGGTCATGTCGGCGTCGAAGGTGAGCGCCACCTTGCGCCCGGTACGTGGACCGTGGTCGACCACCGGCGGGAGGGTGCCCGGCGGCGTCGCCCCGGGCAGCCCGGAGTCCTCCCCGGGCTGCCCACCGTCTGCGGGCTGCCCGCTCTGCCCGGGGGCCGGTAGTACGGCGGTCCGCCCGTCGTGGCGGGTCCGTTGCCGGGCGGCGCCTTCAGCACGGCGGTCCGGACGGGGGCCCGGTGGGGCGCGGGACGACGAGGAGCGCGACGATGGCGGCCAGGGCGAGGGTGGCGGCGGTGAGCAGGACGCGGGAGTTCTTCGCGAGCACCGGGTGATCATGGCAGTGGGTGCGGTGTCGTGGTGGCCCCCGAACGGCCCCTTCCGCCTGGCGGCCGGTCCGTCGGAGTGCGGCGGGCTAACCAGGTGTGGTGTCGGCGGGGAAGCGCTCGTGCCCCAGCACGGCGAGCAGCCGCAGCTTCTCGTCGCCCTCGCTGCGCGGTGGCGCGGTGAGCACGAGCAGCGCCTGGGACTGGTCCTCGGTGAACAGGACCTGGCAGTCCAGCTCGATCGGGCCGAGTTCGGGGTGGACGAGCGTCTTGTGGTCGGCGAAGCGCTGCGCGACCTCGTGCCGCTCCCACAGCTCGGCGAACTCCGGGCTCGCCTTCTGCAGCGCCCGCACCAGCTCACCGGCGCGCGACCGCGGGCCCATCGACCCGTACGCGGCGCGCAGGTTGGCGACCTGGGCGCGGCTCTGCCGGGGGCGGTCGTCCTCCGGGTAGCGCAGCCGCTCGGCCGGGTCGGTGAACCACCGGTAGATCTCGCTGCGGGCGAGGCCCGTGTGGCCCGACCGGTCCCCGAACAGGGCTTCGGCCATGCGGTTCTGCACGAGGGTCTCGCCGAGGTTGGACAGGATGAGCGCCGGGGTGTCGTCGAGCCGGTCCAGCACGCGCAGCAGCGCCGGGGCGACGTGCGTCGCCGTCGTCACCCGCGCCGGGGCGTTGTGCCCCGCCACCCGGAACAGGTAGTCGCGCTCACCGGTCGTCAGCCGCAGCGCCCGGGCCAGCGCGGCGAGCATCTGCGGGCTCGGCTGCGGGCCGCGCTGCTGCTCCAGCCGGGTGTAGTAGTCGGTCGACATGGCGGCCAGGGCGGCCACCTCCTCGCGCCGCAGGCCCGGCGCGCGCCGCCGCGCGCCCGCTGCCAGCCCGACATCCCCGGGCTGCAGCGCCTCCCGGCGGCGGCGGAGGAAGTCGGCCAGGGCTGCACGGTCCATGATCCGAGTATCCGCCCGCCGCCGGGACGAACCAGGGATTGCCGATCCCCCGATGAGCGGTCTCTTCATGCAACCCCGGCGGACCGGCGAAGGTGGGTGCATGAACATCTCCGGAAACACCATCTTCATCCCCGGCTCCACGAGCGGGATCGGTCTCGCCCTCGCCCTCGAACTGCAGGCCAAGGGGAACACCGTCATTGTCGGCGGCCGCCGCACCGATCTGCTGAAGCAGATCGCCGCCGAGCACCCCGACATCGACACGGTCACGATCGACACGGCGGACCCGGCGAGCATCGCATCGGCCGCGCGGGAGGTGCTGGCGAGGCACCCGGACCTCAACGTCCTCGTCACCATGGCCGGCATCATGCGCGTCGAGGACTGGCACCAGCCCGAGACGTTCCTCGCCTCCGCCGAGGCCGTGGTGAACACCAACGTGCTCGGCCCGATCCGGCTCATCGCCGCGTTCATCGAGCACCTGCGGGCGCAGCCGGACGCCACGATCGTGACAGTGTCGTCGGGCCTCGCGTTCACGCCGCTCAAGGCCACCCCGAGCTACAACGCGTCCAAGGCCGCGATCCACATGCTCAGCGAGTCGATCCGGCTGCAGTTCGCCGATACGACCGTGAAGATCGTGGAGCTCGTACCGCCGGCCGTGCGCACCGCGCTGCTGCCCGGGCAGGAGCAGAGCGAGTTCGCGGTGCCGCTGGACGAGTTCGTGGCGGAGGTGGTCGGGCTGCTGGAGGCGCAGCCCGAGGCGAAGGAGATCCAGGTCGAGCGGGTCAAGTTCCTCCGGTACGGCGAGGCGCGCGGCGACTACGACCAGGTGGTCGAGACGCTGAACGCCGCCGACCCGCACGGGAAGTAGCGTCGGCGTTCCTCGCCCGGCGTCGGTTGCGCCCGCTCCCTTCATGCCCGATCCGGTCGCACTGGTCCGGGGGACGACACCGCCATGAGCCTGATACCTCAGAGGCATCAAGATGACTCTGAGGTATCACGCTCATTCGGTTACGGCCATGCCGACGAGACACGCACGGGGCGGCTCGGGGGACTCGCGGCGCGCATGTCCGGTTCCGGCCCGCCTCGGCGGGCTGGACAACCGGCCCCGGTTGGGCATGACGTACCGAATGTCCGGTCCCGGAGGCTCGCTGCCGTCGCTGATGTCCGGGTCTGGGCAAGCCGGTCCGGGTCGTCCCGTGACCGGCGGCACCCCGGCGGTGGAATGGTGGCCGGGCCGGCGTCGTTACATCACCTGGACGATCGCAGCAGCACCCGCTGGCCTGGCCCGAACACCTGGGCCGCCCGGGATGCGGGCCCCCGGAATGATGGTGGGCCGCCGGTCGTTACACATGGACCCGGCGCCGTGAGCCGCTTGCGAAGCCTGCCGGGTGAAGACTTTCCCCTTGATCTTCTTTGAGCGCCGTCCGTGGTGCTTGCACCCTGCTCGACCCCCATCGAGCGAGGATGCCAACCCCCGAATGGAGCCACTCTGATGAACACCACCATTCTGCGTAAGAGCGTTCTGGGTATTGCTGGTCTGGCCTTCGCCGGTGGCGTCTTCGCCGGCCCGGTCACCGAGGCTCACGCCGCCCCGGCCGTGGACGCCAAGGCCGTTGCCGTGGTGCAGGCCGACAAGCCCGGCAAGGGCAAGCTGATCCCGCACGGCGTGCAGGGCAAGCAGTCGCGCATCGACATCGGCGCTGAGCAGACCGCCAACGTGAAGGCGATCATCGCCGCGACGAAGAAGTCGGGCATGGACGAGCGGGCCGCCGTGGTGGCCATCGCCACCAGCCTGCAGGAGTCGAAGCTGGAGAACCTGGGTCACCTGGGTGCCCGTAACGACTTCGACTCGCAGGGCCTGTTCCAGCAGCGCCCGTCCTCGGGTTGGGGCACGGTCGAGCAGATCACCGACCCCGAGTACTCGACGATGGCGTTCCTGAAGGGTCTGAAGCAGGTCGACGGGTGGAAGGACATGCCGCTGACCGAGGCCGCGCAGACCGTGCAGGTCTCGGCCTACCCGGACCACTACGCGCAGTGGGAGCAGCAGGCCGCCGACCTGGTCGCCAAGTACTGGAACAGCTGACCCACCTGAACGACACGCTGGCCGGACCCCGAGCGGGGTGCCGGCCAGCGGCATGTCCGGGACAGGTGGCGTGCGCGTACCCGGGGTCAGACGCGGAAGCCGGCGGCGCGGGCCGCCTGGCGTTCCCGGCGGCGGTCGGAGCGGCGGCGCAGGAACCAGAAGAGGAAGGTCACCAGCCCCAGCAGGAAGGCCAGCACCAGCACCGGCAGGACGATCGCCACCAGGGACATGACCACGCTGGTCGCGTCCTCGGCGGTGCTGGCCACCGGCGCGCCGAAGCCCGCGGTGGTGGCGTTGACGACCGGCCGGACGGCCGACTTCAGCAGGTGCACGCCGAGCGCGATGACGACGCCGGTCACCACCGGCACCCACTGGTGGGACGAGAAGAAGCTCCCGGGGTCGCTGACCGTCACGGTCTCCGAGCTGGCGCCGGCGCCGAACGCCAGGCCGCCGGCGGTCGGCCGGACGACGGTCTGCACGAGGTCGTTGACGTGGTCCACCACCGGCACCTTGTCGGCGACGACCTCGACGGCGAGCAGCACCGCCAGGATCAGCACGACCCAGCCGTTGCCCAGCCACTGCCAGCCGCTCGGCAGCTCGATCAGGTCGGTGTAACGGGCGAGCAGTCCCATGATGATCAGGGGGATGTAGGCGTTCAGGCCGGCCGATGCGGCCAGGCCGGTACCCGTGAGAACTTCGAACACCATCTCAGCATCGCACCGGCACGCCAGTGCCGCTCGGTGGCGATGGACCGGTCCTCGGCTACCCTCGTCGGGTGCGGCTGGTGATTGCGAAGTGCTCGGTGGACTATGTCGGACGGCTCTCGGCCCATTTGCCGCTGGCCACGCGGTTGCTGATGGTCAAGGCGGACGGCTCCGTGTCGATCCACGCCGACGACCGGGCGTACAAGCCGCTGAACTGGATGAGCCCGCCCTGCCGGCTCGAGGAGGCCCCGGGCGTCTGGCGGGTGGTCAACAAGGCCGGCGAGGAGCTGCGGATCACCCTGGAGGAGATCTTCCAGGACACCTCGTACGAGCTGGGCGTCGACCCGGGCCTGCGCAAGGACGGCGTCGAGGCGCACCTGCAGGAGCTGCTCGCCGCCAACCCGGAGACCCTCGGCGAGGGCTTCACCCTGGTCCGGCGGGAGTACATGACCGCCATCGGCCCGGTCGACCTGCTCTGCCGGGACGCCAACTCCGGCGCGGTGGCCGTCGAGGTGAAGCGGCGCGGCGAGATCGACGGCGTGGAGCAGCTCACCCGCTACCTGGAGCTGATGAACCGCGACCCGCTGCTCGCCCCGGTCGCCGGCGTCTTCGCCGCGCAGGAGATCAAGCCGCAGGCCCGCGTGCTCGCCACCGACCGGGGCATCCGGTGCGTGGTGGTCGACTACGACAAGCTGCGCGGCATCGAGCGCGACGAGCTGACCCTCTTCTGACCCGCCGCCCGCTCAGCGCCGGCCGTACATCACCTTGGCGGCCTTGACCAGGCGCGCCACGTCGGCGGGCGTCCGTTCGAAGGTCATCGACGGCAGCAGCGACCGGGCCCGGCGCTTGGTGATCGACTTGGCCCGGCCGAACTCGCGCAGCCCGTCCTCGCCGTGGATCCGCCCGAAGCCGGAGTCACCCACCCCGCCGAACGGCAGCGTGGACATGCCGGCGAAGGTGAGCGCCGAGTTGACCGAGGCCATGCCCGAGCGCAGCCGCCGGGCGATCGCCACCGCCCGCTTGCGACCGAAGACCGAACCCCCCAGACCGTACGACAGCGCGTTGGCCCGGCGTACGGCCTCGTCGGCGTCGCTCACCCGGCTGATCGTCACCGTCGGGCCGAAGGTCTCCTCGCGAACGGCGGCCGAGGTCTCGGGGACGTCCACCAGCACCGTCGGGTGCACGTAGGGCGGCTGGACCGCGCCCGGTCCGCCGAGCACGGCGCGACCGCCGGCGGCGACGGCGTCGTCGATGTGCCGCCGGATCACGTCGAGCTGGCTGGGCATGGTGATCGGGCCGATGTCGGCGCCCTCCGCGCCCACGGTCAGCCGGCCGGCGCGGGCGACCACCTTGTCGACGAAGGCGTCGTAGACCGGTTCGACGGCGTAGACCCGCTCGATGCCGATGCAGGTCTGGCCCGCGTTGGTCAGCGCGCCCCAGACGCACGCCTCGGCGGCGGCGTCCAGGTCGGCGTCGGCGTCCACGATCATCGCGTCCTTGCCGCCGGCCTCCAGCAGCACCGGGGTCAGCGACTCCGCGCAGGCCGCCATCACCTTCTTGGCGGTGGCGGTCGAGCCGGTGAAGGCCAGCTTGCCCACGCCCGAGCGGCACAACGCCGCGCCGACGTCGCCGAGACCGTGCACCGCGGTCAGCACCGGCTGCTCCGGTACCACCTCGGCGAAGGCGTCCACCAGCCACTGCCCGACGGCCGGGGTGTACTCGCTGGGCTTGAGTACGACGGCGTTGCCGGCGGCGAGGGCGTACGCGGTGGAGCCGATCGGGGTGAAGACCGGATAGTTCCACGGGCCGATCACCCCGACCACCCCGTACGGCTGGTATTCGAGGTGGCCGGAGAACTCGGCCAGGATCAGCCGCGAGCGGACCCGGCGGGGCCCCAGCACCCGGCGGGCGTTGCGGGCGGCCCAGTCGATGTGCTCGATCGCGGTGAGGATCTCGACGATGGCGTCGGCGACCGGCTTGCCGCCCTCGACGTGGACCAGCTCGGCCAGTTCCTCGATCCGCCGGGCGAGCAGGCCGCGCCAGCGCAGCAGCCGCTCCCGGCGCCCGGTGAAGCCCAGACCGGCCCACCACTCGCCGGCGGCCCGGGCCCGCTCGACCGCGCGGGCGACGTCGTCGGGGGGTGGCCACGGGGAAGCGGCCGGCTTCGGCGCCCGTCGCGGGGCTCGTCGAAACCAGCCGATCGCCCTCGATGACCGGGGTGCCGGGGACATGCACAGCCGTCATGGCGGAAGTCTAGACCCGGAGATTACCCACCGGTAGGGGTGACCGGAGGTCCCCGGCGCCCCGTCCCGGATCGGCCGTACCGCGCGCCGCCGGCCACCACCGGCGACGTGGACCCGTGCGGTCGCCGCCCGAAGCGGTTAGCGGTAGTTGTCCGGCCGGGGTCGCGGAGGTGTCCACGCGGGTGGTGAGGTGGGCGGGGGGAACTGGCACGCTGACGCGGGGGCGACGGTGGGTGGGAGCTGACTGTCCATGGAGGATCATCCGGAACTGATACCGCTGCTGACGGTGGCGGGCGGGGCGATGCGCGGGGCCAGTTTCCGGCTGAGCCCACGGCCGCAGGTGATCGGCCGCGCGCCGACCGCCGACATCGTGGTGACCGACCCGCACCTGAGCCGGCGGCACGCCGAGGTGCGGCTGACCGACGCCGGGGCGGTCCTGGTGGACCTGGGCTCCACCAACGGCACCTGGCTCAACGACCGGCGGATCACCGGCCCGGAGCAGCTCTGCGACGGTGACGTGGTCCGGCTCGGCCGTACCGAACTGCGCTTCTTCGACCCGGGTCTGGCCACCACCGATCACAGCTTCGTACGCTGAGCATCGATCGATGTACGCTGCTGACGGTGGCGGGCGGGGCGATGCGCGGGGCCAGTTTCCGGCTGAGCCCACGGCCGCAGGTGATCGGCCGCGCGCCGACCGCCGACATCGTGG
>NZ_JAEVHN010000061.1:0-17440 GCF_016803375.1 Micromonospora sp. 4G55 | reverse complement strand
AGCAGCGGCTCGCGGTCGCCCGGTGGGGGTTCGTCGCGCAGCCCCACCACGTCGCCGTTGGCCCCGGTGGGATCGCGGAAGACCTGCTTGGGACCGGGCAGGGTGGCCTTGCCGGGCGACAGCTTGAGCACCGGCCGGTCGCCGACGGCCACCAGCTTGTAGGCGCTGTCCAGGGACGGCGCGTCGAAGGAGACGCCCATGCGGGTGCCGACGCCGTACGCGTCGATCGGTGCGCCCGCGGCGACGAGCGCCGCGATGGCGTCCTCGTCGAGGCTGCCGCTGGCCACGATCTGGGCCTGGGTCAGCCCGGCGTCGTCGAGGATCGCGCGGGTCTGCACGGCCAGCGCGGCGAGATCTCCGGAGTCGAGCCGCACGCCCACCGGGCCGGTCAGTCCCAGCTCCGCGATGACCTCGACGGCGGCGCGAACTCCGGCGGGCGTGTCGTAGGTGTCGACGAGGAACACCGGGTTCGTGGGGAAGTCGGTCGCGAACGCGCGGAACGCGGCGCGCTCGTCGGGGAACGCCTCGACGTACGAGTGGGCCATGGTCCCGGAGGGCAGCAGTCCGTAGCGTCGAGCGGCCTCGACGTCGCTGGTCGCGGCGAAGCCGGCGATCGCGGACGCCCGGGCCACGGCCGCGCCGGCCTCGATGCCGTGCGTGCGGCGGAACGCGAAGTCGACCAACTGCGCGTCGCCAGCGGCGAGGCGGCATCGGGCGGCCTTGCTGGCCACCGTGGTGTGGAAGGTGATCAGGTTCAGCACGCCGGTCTCCACCAGCTGCGCCTCGGCGATTGGCGCGGTGACCTCCAGCAGCGGTTCGTCGGCGAACACCACGTGGCCCTCCGGCACGGCCCAGACGTCACCGGTGAACCGCAGCCCGGCGAGGGCTGCCAGCGTCGCTTCGTCGAGCCCGACGGTGTCGCGCAGGTAGCCGAGTTCGCCCTCGTCGAACGCGAAGCTTTCCAGGAACGCCAGCGCCTCGGCCAGCCCGGCGGACACCAGGAAGCCACGCTGCGGCGGGAGGCGGCGGACGAACAGGCTGAAGGTTGCGCGCTCCACCATGTCCCGGCGCAGGTAGCTGGCCGCCATCCGCAGCTCGTACAGGTCGGTACGCAACCCGGTCATGGGTCCTCCATCGGCACGGGCACCGCGACCACCCTGTCCGGCGGTATGTGTCGGGCGCGGGTACCCCTTCGGGCCGCTGATACACCTACCGGCGGTGAACGCGCCGCAGCTCCCTTACCCCTGGCGGATCAGGCTGTCCAGGGCGACGGTGGGATCGGCCAGGCGGTCGAGGTCGACGGGCTGCCGTGCACGGATCAGCTGCCCGATCGGGCCGGTCACCTCCCAGACGTTGACGTTCATGCCCGCCAGGACCCGCCCCTGGGCGGTCCAGAACGCGATGAACTCGCCGCTGCCGAGCTCGCCGCGGACGACGACGCGGTCGTAGGAGCCGGGCGGGGCGTGGCCGGTGTACTCCATGCCCAGCTCGTACTGGTCGGTGTAGAAGTAGGGCAGCCGGTCGTAGCTGACGGCCTGACCGAGCATGCCGCGGGCGGCGGCGGGCCCGGAGTGCAGGGCGTTCGCCCAGTGCTCAACCCGCACCCGGGTGCCCAGCAGCGGGTGGTGGGCGTTGGCCAGGTCGCCGGCGGCCCAGATGTCCGGGTCGCTGGTACGCAGGGTGTCGTCGACGAGGACGCCGTTGTCGACGGCGAGGCCGGCCTGTTCGGCGAGTTCGGTGTTGGGCTGCACGCCGACGCCGACGACGACGAGGTCGGCGGGCAGGACGGTGCCGTCGGCGAGCAGTACCGCTCTGACCCGGTCCGACCCCTGGAACTCGTGGACCTGGGCGCCGAAGTGGAAGGTGACCCCTTGGGCGCGGTGCAGGTCGGCGAAGACGGTGGCGAGCTGATCGCCGAGGACGCGCTGCAGGGGCAGGTCGGCGGTCTCGACGACGGTGACGGTGGCGCCGCGGGTGCGCGCGGCGGCGGCCACTTCCAGGCCGATCCAGCCGGCGCCGACGATGACGACGTTCGCCCCGTCGACGAGGGCGTCGGAGATGCGGTCGCTGTCGGCGAGGGTACGCAGCCGCAGCACGCCGTCGAGGTGCGCGCCGGGAATCGGCAGTGCCCGGGCCCGTGACCCGGTGGCCAGCAGCAACCTGTCGTAGTGGAAGCGCTGCCCGTCGGCCACCGTGACCTGCCGGGACCGGCGGTCGAGGGCGGTCACGCGGGTGTCGGTACGCAGGTCGACGTCGTGGCCGACGTACCAGCCGGCGTCGTGCACGTAGACGCTGTCGCGCTCGGCGCGGCGCAGCAGTAGGCCCTTGGACAGTGCCGGCCGTTCGTACGGGCGCTCGGTCTCCTCGCCGAACAGGACGATCTTGCCGTCGAATCCCTCCTCGCGGAGCGTCTGCGCGGCTCTGGCTCCGGCCAGCCCGGCCCCGACGATCACGAACGGACGCTGCTGGGTCACGGATTCTCCTAGCGGGACGTGTCAGGCGCGGGCGCCGACTCCGGTGAGGGTGAAGAACTCGGCGCGGGAGCGCGAGTCGTCGCGTAGCGTGCCGAGCAGGGTGGAGGTGACGGTGGTGGCGCCGACCGCCTGCACCCCGCGCAGGGTCATGCACAGGTGTTGCGCCTCGATGACCACCCCGACGCCTTTCGGACGCAGGTGGGCGGTGAGCCAGTCGGCGATCTGCTTGGTCAGCCGTTCCTGGACCTGCGGGCCGTGGGCGAAGAGTTCCGCGACCCGGGCGAGCTTGGACAGGCCGAGGATCCGCTCGCCGGGCAGGTACCCGACGTGGGCGACGCCGATGAACGGCAGCAGGTGGTGCTCGCACACCGAACGGATCGGGATGCTGCGGGCCACGACCAGTTCGTCGTAGCCCTCGTCGTTGTCGAAGGTGGTGAGCCGGAACTCGCGCGGAGTGAGCAGTTCGGCGTAGGCGCGGGCCATCCGGCCCGGCGTCTCGGCCAACCCGGCGGCGTCGAGGTCCACGCCGAGTGCCGCCAGGAACGCGGCCGCGGCCTGTTCGGCGGCGACCAGATCCCGGTCGGGCCGGCGCCGGATGACCTGTAGCGCGCCGAGGACGCCCTCATCTCCGGCGAACGACGGACGGTCGGTCGTGGACGCCCGGCCCATCAGGTCCATGTCGACCACCCATCTATTTTTCACCCACCAGCGTTGTCGTTATTCATGCTGTACCCGGCGCACCAGAATTTCAATAGCCGTCGCTGGTGATAATCTCGGTGGGTGCCGGACCGATGGACAGCCGTGGCCGCGCTCGCCGATCCGTCCCGGCGGGCGCTGTACGACCACGTGCGCCACCAGGACCATGCGGTCACCCGGGAAGAGGCCGCCGACGCCGCCGGAATCTCCCGCGGACTGGCCGCCTTCCACCTCGACAAACTCGTCGACGCCGGCCTACTGCGAGCCCGCTACCAGGCCCCACCCGACCAGCCGAGAGGCCGGGGCCGCAGCCCCAAGGTGTACGAGCCGACGGGGGACGGTCTCGCCGTCACGGTCCCGGAACGCCGCTACGAACTGATCGCCGAGATCCTCGCCGACGCGGTCGTCGACGACCCGGCCCACGCCGACGACGCCGCGCGTCGGCTCGCCGGACAGCGCGGCCGCAGCCTGGGCGCCGGACTGGCCGAGGACGGGTGCGACATCCTGTCTGCGCTGGGCGGCCTCGGATTCGAGCCGCGGCCCGACGCGCATCGGCGGGTGCTACTGCACAACTGCCCGTTCCACGCCCTGGCCACCCGGCACACCGCACTGGTCTGCGGGCTGAACCACGCCTTCCTCACCGGCCTGCTCGAAGGGCTCGGCGCCGCCGATGTCGACGCCCGGCTGGCCCCCCGCCCCGGTGCCTGCTGCGTGGAGTTGAACCTGCCGTCATGAACTCCGCCCTCTCCGGCAGGGCCGATCGCTCGACGGGGATCAGCGCAGGGTGCGGACAGCCCTGTGGCGCACCGGCACGTTCGGTGACCCCGCACCCGCCACCGAGGTCCGGTACGACTACCTGGCGGTAGACCCCCGGCGGCCGGTGGGCATCGGACCACCTCGGCTACCTGGCCGTGCTGGCCCTGCAGTAACGCGAACGCTGCTCCGGGCTGGCGCCAACGCGCCAGCCCGGAGTTGACGCGCGGCGTGACCCAGCTCGTCGGATCGTCAACCATGCGACAACCAGCGCCCAGCCGGTGCGGCGTAACCGCCCATCCGCCAGGTGGAACGGCCTTCCACCGCGGTGGCCGCGCTCCCCCGCTCACGGACCAACATCCGAGACACCACAGTGGAGCACCCGCAGTGACCGGACTCGCCACTACGGTAATCAGGCGGGCGAGGTGGACGGGAGCGTGGGTGCTGCATGTTGCGGATCAACGTTCTCGGTCCCGTACTGGTGGAGCGCGACCAGCAACGGGTACGGCTGGGCCCGAAGCTCGTGGAGCTGTTGTCGATCCTCCTCGTCGAGGCCGGCTCGGCCGTCCCGGCAACCCGGGTCGTCGACCTGATGTGGGCCGGGTCCCCTCCGCCCGGCGCGCGAGCCACGCTGCGCAGCCACGTGTCACACCTCCGCCGCGCCTTGGCGGTCAAAGATGAAGAAACACTGGTCACCGTCGGTTCGGGCGCCGGCGCCGCCTACCGGCTCGACGTCCCGAAGGATGCGGTCGACGCCCACCACTTCGAGACCTGGTGCGCCGAGGCCCGCCGCCTGGTCTCCGCCGGTGAGCCGGACCTGACCGAACGAGCCGCCGCCCTTCTCCACCAGGCACTGACGCTCTGGCGCGGCCCCGCCTTCGCCGACGTGTCGGACCGCCCGTTCGTCCTGCCGAGGATCGCCCGGCTCGACGCCACCCGCCGGGCAGCGCGACGTGACTACGCGCAGGCCCTCACCGCCCTCGACCGCCACGCCGAGGCGATCGCCCAACTGTCCGGTGCGCTGGTCGACGACCCCTACGACGAGGCCATCAGGCGGCTGCTCGCCCTATCGCTCTACGCCGAGCAGCGGGTGGACGAGGCGGCCGAGGTGTGCCGGAATGGGCTGGTCCTGCTGCGGGAGCGCGGTCTGGACGCCCCCGAGCTTGAGGAACTCCAGCGGGACATCCTGCACCGGCGGCTACCGTCGCCACGACGACCGGCGGAGGACGCCAAGCCGTCCGGCCCTCCCTGCTCCCACCCGACCCACCGCAGTTCGTGGGCCGGACCGCCGCGCTTGTCGCCGCCCGGGAGCTGCTGCGCTCCACAGCAGACGGCCTGCCAACCGTGCTGGTCAACGGCGCGGCGGGCGTCGGCAAGACGCTTTTCTCGATCCGGCTGGCCCACGCGGTACGCGACGACTTCCCGGACGGGCAGCTGTACGTCGGTATGCGCGGGTTCGACCCGACGGGCGCGCCGATGAGCGCGGGTGAGGCGGTACGCGGCTTCCTCGACGCGCTCGGGGTGCCGCCCGAGCGGGTGCCGGCAACCCTCGACGCGCAGGTCGGCCTCTACCGCGGCCTGCTGGCCGACCGGCGGGTGCTGGTGGTACTCGACAACGTCCGCGGCGCCGAGCAGGTTCGTCCGCTGCTGCCCGGTGCGGCCGGCTGCGCGACGGTGGTGGTCAGCCGCAACCAGCTCTCCGGCCTGGTGGTGGCCGAGGGCGCCCGCCCGCTGCGGCTCGACCTGCTCACCGAGGCCGAGTCCCGCGAGCTGATCGCCCGCCGGGTCGGCGCCGCACGGGTGGCTGAGGAGGTGGCGGCGGTGCGGCGGATCGTCGCGTCGTGCGGCGGGCTTCCGCTGGCTCTGGCCATCGTCGCCGCCCGCGCGGCCACTCACCCCGAGTTCACACTCGACGCGCTGGCCGGGGAGCTGCGCGCCGCCCGGGGGCTGGACGCGTTCGCCGCAGGCGACACCGCCGCCGACGTGCGAGCGGTCTTCTCCTGGTCGTACCGAAGTCTGTCGCCGCCGGCGGCGCGGCTGTTCCGGTTGCTGGCCGCGCACCCCGGCCCGGAGGTCACGGTCGCCACCGCGGCCAGCCTCGCCGGCCGGCCACCCGATCAGGTACGGTCCGAGCTGCGCGAGCTGGCGCGGCCCACCTGGTCGTGGAGCAGACCCCCGGCCGGTACGCGCTGCACGACCTGCTCCGCGCGTACGCGGATGAGCTGGGCCGCGACGACGGCGAGCGGCCGGCGGCGGTGCGGCGGGTGCTGGACCACTACCTGCGCACGGCGCTCGCCGCCGACGCGCTGCTCTGGCCGCACCGCGACCCCTTGGCGCCACCTGACCAGGCCGACAGCGTGACGCCGGAGGTGTTCACGGACCGGGAGGCGGCGTTGGCCTGGTTCGGTGCCGAGCACGCGGCTCTGCTGGCCGGGATGGACCAGGCGGCGGGTGCGGGCCTCGACGGGCACGTGTGGCGGCTGGCGTGGGCCCTCGCGAACTTCTTCGCCCGGCGTGGGCACTGGTCGGACTGGGTGCGGGCCGGGCTGGCCGGGGTGGCCGCCGCACGACGGCAGGGCGACCGGGCGGCCGAGGCGGAGGCGAACCGGATCGTGGGCGGCGCGCACGTGCGGCTGCGTCGGTACGACGAGGCCCAGGAGCACTACCGGCGGGCGCTGGAGCTGTTCGACGGCCTCGGTGACCTCGTCGGGCAGGGGTTCACCTACCGCAGCCTCGGCTGGTTGTCCGAGCAGCAGGGCGACGTGGCGGGGGCGTTGCGGCACGACGAGCACGCGCTGGGGCTGTTCCAGCGCGCCGGTCACGTGCGGGGCGAGGCGAACACGCTGAACTCGGTGGGGTGGTGTCTGGCTCTGCTCGGCGATCACGAGCGGGCGATCGTGCACTGCCGCCGGTCCCTCGCCCTGCTGGAGCCCATCGGCGACCCGGTCGGCATGGCCGGCGCGTGGGACAGCCTCGGCTACGCCTACCGGCACGTCGACCTCCACCAGGCGAGCGCCTGCTACCGGGAGGCGCTGCTGCTGTATCGGAAGCTCGGCGACCGGATGAACGAGGCGGTCACCCTTCGCCACCTCGGCGAGACCCAGCATGCCGGCGGTGACCCCGATGCGGCACGGCGGTCCTGGCGGCAGTCCCTGGACATCCTCACCGACATCGCGCACCCGGACGCGAGCGGGTTCGGGCGCTGCTGCACAGCGGTCCGTGAGCCCGCGCGACGACGGTGCACCCGCCCCCTTGCCATCGGGTGCACCGTCGTCGCGGTGGGCGGCGCGGTCACCGCCCCGCCACCTCGGGGGTGCCGGAGCCCGCCTCGGGCGAGCTCCGGCACTGATCCGGTGAAGCTGCTGTGGTTCAGGCCGTCGCCTCGTCGTCGCCGTCGCCGTCGTCGGCCGTCGTGGCGACGCTCGACCCGGGCGTGTAGACCCAGCACGTGCTGTGGTGCGACTCGAACCGCTGCTGGAACGGCGTGGCGAGCGGGTGGTTGCGTAACGCCAGGATGTTCTCGTCGTTCTGGCGCAGCGCCCGGTAGGTGAGGTTGTGGCTGCCCAGGTAGAGCGTGGACTGGCTGCCCTGTCGGATGATCATGAACTTCTCGTGCATCGGGATGCCCTGCTGCTCGCCCTTGTCGTTCTCGGTGTATCCGCAGAGGTGCACGGGCATGGCCTTGGCGAGGTCCACCAGCGCGGGCATGGGGTTGCCCTTGTCGTGCGGGGCACCGGACTTGGCGCCGGTGACGATCCGCACCTGGCACCCACGCTTGCGGGCGGCGATGAGCGCGTTCACCACGGCGCGGCGCTGGATCCGGAAGTTCGCCAGGTCGACCCTGGTCGACCCGGAGCAGCTGAGGCCCTTGAGGATGCTCACGATCGGGTCGTTGCTTCCGCTGCCCGGCGTGCTGCCGGCCGCTTCGCGGCGGGGGAAGGTGTAGAGGCGGTGCGCGCCGGCCGCGTAGGTCCGTCCGGCGTTGTCGTCACTCGCCCCGGACCTGCCGTGGGCCATCAGGCTGTTGAAGTATCGCAGGTAGTCCGCGTACAGGCCCTCGCTGCTGATGGTGATCGCGTTCTCGTAGGCCGCGTAGTAGTCGAGGTTGGCCGAGGACACGTAGAGGACATTCCTCGCCGTACTGCCGCCGGCCAGCCGCACGCTGGAGATGGTCATGAACTTGTCGTGCAGCAGCGGCGGGTTGCCCAACGGCGACGGCCCCGTCCGGTCGGTCATGCAGCCACGGGTCGACTGCTTGTCGGCGCGCCTCGTGCCGCACTCCACCAGCGTGATCCCCGGAGTCGCCTTCAGCCCCTGGTAGAAGGCGTCACCGGCCCAGACCTGGCTGCCGTTGATCACGATCCGGACCCGTACGCCCCGACCGGCCGCGGCGCGGAGGGCGTCGAGCACCTCCTGGCGGTTGAAGAAGTAGAGGGTCAGCGACAGCGTCGCCCCGCGTGGCGTCGCATTAATCAACCGCGCCACGTGGGCGCCGACCCCGTTGTGCATGTCGGAGAACTCCGCCTTGCTGTTGAACCAGGCGTAGTTGCGGACCTCGGAGGCGGCGATGGGAACCACCGCTGCCGCAGCCGGGACGGCCGCCTCGGCGGAGGTCCGCGCCGCGACCGGGGTCGCCGGCAGGGAGACCGCCGTCAACACGGCGGCGGCCATCGCCAGGCTGCGCAGGTTCGACCTTCTTCTCATGCGGCATCCCGCTCCGTCATGAGGGTCACGAACGATGTCGATCGCACGGTGATCAGTCCTTCCCCGCTTGTCCGGTCACCCCTGGCCGGGGTGTTGAATCGATTGACATCGACTGTTCCGGTCGAGCGTGGAAGCGCTGTGGAAGGCGGGTGAAAGAGCGACTCTTCGGGTCCACGAACGGGAACCATCTCGGCAACGCGCCCGCTGCCCGTGGTTAAGCGGGCAGCGGCACGTCCCAACGGCGACGCCCGCGGCATTGCGTCGATCGACGGGCCATCGCCGTCATGCCACGGTTGGCGTGGTCTTCAGGTCCAGCAGCCCGGCGTCGACGACCGCGCGGCTGAGCGGCCGCGCCAGTTCCGCGAGCCGCGCACACCCGTCCTCGCCGAGCACCCGGTAGGCGGGTTCGGCGAGAGCGTCGGTCCGGTCCTCGACCGACTGCCGCAACTCCCGGCCGGCGTCGGTGAGGGCCAGGTCGTCGCCGGCGGCCAGCAGGCCCCGGGACCGCAGCCCGTCCGCCGCCGCGACCCACTCGTCGCTGGTCCAGCCGCGACTGCGGCGCAGGAACCCCACCGGTACGTCACCGGTGGCGGCGTGCAGCAGGAGCGCGTCGAGACCGGTGATGCCGGCGACGACGAGGGCGTTCACGTGCCCGTCGCCACGGAACTCGCGCAGCAGCGTCTGCGCGTGCCAGAGCACGAGGTGCGGCTCGTCCGGCCACGGCAGCGCCGCGTGGGCGGCGAAGAGCGGACGCCCGGGCAGCTGCTCGCACGCCGACTCGGCGGCCCGGCGGGCCAGCTCGGCCGCCTCGGCGACGGTCACCGCGGCGTCCTCCACAGCCGAGAAGGCCCGGCTCAGGGCCGCGTCCGCAGCGTCCAGGCGGGCGCGGAGCACGGCCGGCGGGTCTGCTCGTTCCCACGCGGCGGGCAGCGCCGCGCGTACCAGTGCGGGCTTGAAGTTGAAGAACGTCGCGACGACCGGCTCGGCCGGCACCGCACCGAACGCGGCCGACCGGGACGCGAAGTAGCCCATCAGGCCGTCCAGGCCCAGCGCGTCGTACCGTTGCCGCGCCTCGGGGGCGAAATAGATCATGGCGTGGATCGGTTCGGCGCGGCGCCACGCGGCGCGGGCAACCGCGGGGTCGAGGGGGGATCGGGCCACTGCAACTCCTTGCATCACTGTTCGACGACGGCCAGGTGCGGGGTCTTCAGCACGGGTCAGGGCGTCCGGTCCTGCGCGAAGCGCCACCGTAGCTCCCGCTTGAGGACCTTCATGCTCGGACCCAACGGGAACTCGTCGACGAACTCCACCCGCCGCGGGTACTTGTGGCGGCCCACCTGCTCGCGCGCCCATTCGATGATCTCGTCGGCGGTCACCTCCGCCGCCGGGATGACCACCGCGCAGACCTCTTCGCCGTGCGTCGGATGGGGCACGCCGACCACCGCCACCTGCCCGATCGCCGGGTGGCGCAGCAGCGTCTCCTCGACCTCCCGGGGGTAGACGTTGAATCCGCCCCGGATGATGAGGTCCTTCTTCCGGTCGACGATCGTGACGAACCCGGCCTCGTCCCGCGTGCCGATGTCACCCGTGCGGAACCAGCCGTCCCGCAGGACCTCCGCGGTCGCCCGTGGCTGGCCGAGGTAGCCGGCGAAGACGTTGTGCCCACGGATGACGATCTCGCCGATCTCGCCCGGCGGGAGCAGCTCGACGCGGTCCTCCCGGTCGGCCCGGGCCACCTCGACGTCGACGCCCCAGATGGGGCAGCCGACGGTGCCCGGTCGCGTGCCGAAGGTCGGCTGGTTGGTGGTGGCCACCGGGGAGGTCTCGGACAGGCCGTAGCCTTCGTAGACGGTCGTCGCGAACGTCGCCGCGACCTCGTCCAGCACGCTGAGCGGCAGCGACGCGCCGCCGGAGACGCACAGCCGCAGCGACGGGCGCGGTGCGCCCCTGCGGGCCGCGTCGAGCAGCGCGATGTACATGGTGGGCACGCCGAGGAACGCCGTCACGCCGTGCGCGACCATCAGCTCCAACGCCTGGACCGGGTCGAAGCGCGGCTGGAGCACGAGCGTGGCGGCGGCGCGGAACGCGGTGTTCATCGCGGCGGTCTGCCCGAAGCTGTGGAACAACGGCAGGCAGCCGAGGAGCACGTCGTCGCGGCGTACCCCGAGGTCGTCGAAGGCGTTGACGGTGGCGTTCATCGTCAGGTTGAAATGGGTCAGCACCGCACCCTTCGGTCGACCCGTGGTGCCGCTGGTGTAGAGCACGACCGCCGCGTCGTCGGGCGCGGTCGGCACCAGCCCGGGTGTCGGCGCCAGGCGAGCGGCCGCAGCGGCCAGCGAGTCCGGATCGGCGGGGTCCAGCGGGACCGCGGGTATCCCGGCCAGCTCCGCCGCCTTCACGGCCGCCGCCGGGTCACCGCCGCCGTGCACCAACGCACGGGCGTGGCTGTCGCGCAGCACGAACGCCACCTCCTCCGCGGTCAACAGCAGGTGGATCGGCACCACGACCGCGCCGAGCGAGAGGATCGCGTAGTAGGCGCGCGGGAAGTCCGGCACGTTCGCGGCCATGAGCGCGACATGGTCACCGGGGCGTACCCCCCGCTCGGCCAGCGCCGCGGCGTAGCCCCGGGTCTGCGCCCACAGCTCCGCGTACGTGACCCGTTCGTCGCCGCAGACGATCGCGGGATGCGCGGGTCGGCGTCGGGCGGACTCGGCCAGGACGGAAGCCAGCGACAGTTGGGCCATGGTTCCTCGCTGTCGAAGGGGATGGGCGGCGTCGCGGACCGGACGCGGGTGGGGGTCCACTGATCGAAGACCGGCGGGCCGGCGAAAGCAAAGACGAGCCGTCACCCACCCCATAGGCGGCGGCTATGGCCGTCTATTCCGGCCCCGGCAGCAGCTCCAGCAGGGCCTGGGCGGCCGGCGACAGCCGCCCGAGCCGGTGGACCAGCGCGAACCGGCAGACCACCGGTGGGTCCAGCGCCCGCACGACGGCCCCGCCGCGGGCCGCCTCGTCGGCGTACCACCGGGTCAGGAACGCGGCGCCGGCCTGGGCCAGCACCATGGGTACGACGGCCTCGCGGTGCCGGGTCACCGCCGCGCGACGCATCCGCACACCGGCCGTGCCGAGCGCGGCCAGGACCGTCGCGCGCAACGCGCTGTGCCCCTGAATGTCGATCACCGGGGTGTCCTGCAGCGCCCGCAGCGGCAGCGGCCCGTCGGGAGCGGGCGTGCCGGGCGGCAGCACCGCCCACACCTGCTGTGCCCCCAGCTCGCGCACGGGCAGCCGGAGATCGGGGATGGGCAGGTACGTCAGGGCCAGCTCGCAGCTGCCGTCGCGGACGAGCCGGGCCAGGTCCTCGTCGTCGCGGGGCTCCAGCACGCGCACCGCGATGCCGGGGAAGCGTCGCCGCAGGGTGGCGATCGCCGGGGTGAGGGGGTCGACGGTCAGTGCGGCGTGCGCCGCGATGTCGAGCCGTCCGGTGCGCAGGCTCACCACGTCGGCGACGGCGGCCCGGGCGGCGGCCGCGTCCTCCAGCACCTGCCGGGCCGGGGCGACCAGCGCCTCGCCGCCGACGGTGAGGACCAGGCCGCGCCCGGTGCGGTGGAACAGCTCGATGCCGAGTTCGCGTTCCAGCCCCCGGATCGCCTGGGACAGGGACGGCTGGGCGATGCGGATGGCCGTAGCCGCGCGGGTGACCCCGCCGTGCTCGACGACGGCGAGGAAGTACTCCAGCTGGCGCAGGTCGACCGTCATCGCCCCGCCCCGCACCTGGCGCGGGCGTGTGCCACGAACGCGCGGGCGGCCGGCGACAGTGGACCGGGCCGGTGCACCAGCCCGTACGCCTGCCGCAGCGGCGGGTCGACCGGGCGCACGACGGCGCCGAGCGAGGCGGCCGAGTGCGCGGTCTCCCGCACCAGGAAGGCGGCGCCGGCACCGCCGAGGACGAGCGGCGCGAGCGCCTCCGGGTGCGCCACCTCGACCACGAGGCGGGTGCGGACGCCCTGGTCGCGCAGCGCCCGCTCGACGTCGTCCCGTTGCCAGCTCCCGCGCGGCACCCCGAGGACGTCGGCGCCGTGCAGCCGGGCCAGCGGCACGGCGTCACCCGGACCGACGTCGGTGCCGGGCGGGAACGCCAACCACAGCTCCTGTACGCCGAGTTCGACGACGTGGAGCCCGAGGTGCGGCAGGGGCAGGTGCGTCAGGCCCAGCTCGCTGTGCCCGTCCCGGACGAGGATGTGCAGGCCGTCGTCGGTCTCCGGCTCGTCGATGTGGACGACGATGTGCGGCTTCGCGCGCCGGAAGGAGCCGACCAGGGACGCTCCCGGGTAGGCCGCCAGCACGGGCACGGCGACCAGGTCCAGGGCCGGCGTGGCTCGGGCGTGGGACCCCACCGCCTCGCGGGCGGCGGTGATGCCGCGCAGCATCTGGCGGGCCGGGCCGACGAAGGCCCTGCCCGCGTAGGAGAGCACCAACCCGTGTGGGACCCGGTGGAACAGCTCGGCGCCGAGTTCGCGCTCGAGCGCGCGCACCGACTGCGACAGCGTCGGCTGGGCGACGTCGAGCGCCGAGGCCGCCCGACTGAAGCCACCGTGCTCGGCTACCGCGAGGAAGTAGGAGACCTGCCTGACGTCCAATGCAGTTCCCGATGACTCAGCTAGGGCCCGGTCAGCACGGATGTTACCGGTAGGTTCAGCCCGAGCCGCCGGGCGTGGCGGGCAGATCACTCGGGCGGCCGCCTTGTGGCGGGCGGAGTGTCGTAGCGGGGTTCTAGCCTGACCCGGACCCGACGCCCGTAGGAGGCACGATGCTCGACCACCTGTCCATCCAGGCCCGTGACGTGGCGGCCAGCGCCGCCTTCTACGACGCCGTCCTGGCCCCGCTCGGCGGTCGCCGGGTGATGGAGTTCGGCCCGGTCATCGGCTACGGCACCGACAGCCCCGACTTCTGGCTCGGCCCGGTGAACACCGGCGGTGAGGCGCGCGAGGCGCACATCGCGTTCACCGCGCCGACCGGGCGCCGTGCGGGCGTTCCACGACGCCGCGGCCGCCGCCGGCGCCGAGGTGCTGCACGCGCCCCGGCTCTGGCCGGAGTACCACCCGACCTACTTCGGCGCGTTCGTCCGCGACCCGGACGGCAACAACGTCGAGGCCGTCTGCCACGCCCCCGAGTGACGAGGTTGGCGTCCTAGCCGGGATCCCGCCTCGGGTACGCCAGCACCTCGCGCTCCCACTCGTCGGCGGCGGTCAGCACCTGCTGAGCCGAGACCCGCAGCGGCACCGGATGCACCTGGGTCAGCGGCGGCCGGTCGACCCACGGCGGCAGCGACTCGTAGGAGAAGACGGCGGTCAGCTCGACCCGTCCCACGCCGGTGACCAGCGACCGGAAGCTCAGGTTCGGCTCCACGCCGTGCCAGGCGGCGCGGTCACCGACCTCGGCCCCACCCTGTCGCCGCAGCCACCCCGTGAGGTCCACGGCCTCCTCGGTGGTGAGGCACGGCTGCCGCCAGGACCAGGCGCGGCCGGCTGCGGTACGCACCTCGGCGGCGATGAACAGCCAGTCGTCATCGTCGGGAATCTCCGGCGGCGGCCCCTGGTAGCCGGTCGGCCGGAGGTGCAGCCACGCGCGGTCGTCCGATTGGATCTCCACGGCTCATCCCCGCCCGAGCAGGGTGGCGGCCTGCGCCAGCCAGTGCGGCACGTCGGCCTCGTGGTATACCCGCTCGGCCGGCTCGATCCCGGCGAGGAAGGCCGCGTACACGGCCGCCGACCGCACCGCCGCGACCGGCCGCAGCAGCTCCACGGCCCGTTCCGGCTCGCAGCCGGGCGCGTCGGCCCGCCACCGGGCACACCACGCCGCGACCAGCGCGTCCGAGGCATCGGCAGGAAGCCCGCTGGTCAGCGTCAGGATGTCGAAGGCCGGATGGCCGATGAACGAGTCCCCCCAGTCGATGATGACCCGCCGGTCACCGTCGCTGCGGACGTTGCCGGGGTGCAGGTCACCGTGCACCAGGGTGTCCGGCACGCCGCACCGCTGGGCCTGCGCCAGCCGCTCCTCCAGCCCGTCCAGCACGGCGTCGGCGTGGTGCGGGGCGAGCGCGGCGCGGATCCAGCGGGCCAGGGCGGCGCCACGCAGGTCGGGCACCCCGGCCGCCGCTAGGTCGTCGGCCAGCGGCAGCGCGCGCATCTGGAGGGCGTGCTGGTCGGCGGCGATGCCGTCGCGTTCGGCGGGGTCGGCCCCGTAGCGGTCCTCCCCCGGCACGTGGTCGAGCAGCATCCGCCCGTCGTCGTCCGCGGCGAGCAGCGGCGGCACCAGGCCGGGCGTGACCGCGCCGAGCCGGCGCAGCACCGCCGCCTCGTGCCGGAAGAAGCCGGGCACCTGCTTGAGCCAGACCGGGCCGTGCGGACCGTCGAGTCGCCAGATCGCGGACAGGTTCCAGGTGCGCCGCTGCGCCACCTCCTTCGCCGGCCGGCCGAGGCGGTCGAGGGCGGCGGTGGCCCACCCGACGGTGGCGGCCGGTCCGCCCGGCTCGGCGTAGGGCGCGCGCAGCGGGTGCGGCGGGAGTTCCAGGTCCACCGGTCGCAGCGGTACGGCGGGTGGGGCGGCCACGGCGGCCAGGTACGTCACCGCGCCGCCGATCCCTGGCCGGTCGCTGACGCCGGACAGCAGCCGCAGCACCGCGACCTCGACGGGCGCGCCGCAGACGACCGCGTCGACCTCCTGCCACCAGGGGGCCGGCACCTCGTACGGAGGCAGTGCCCCGAGCAGCCGGCCGGCGGGGTCGACCAGGACGAGGGTCACGGTGCGGGTCACGGTCGCCGACCGTAGCGCCGGGGCGGGGTCGGCGGCGAGCGGTTATCGCACCGGGTCGTGGGTGCGCGCGGCACCCCCGGCCGGCAGCGGCGCAGCCGGTCCGCCGCCATCCGCCCGCCGACCGCCAGGCCGTACCGCTCGACGGCGGTGAGGCCGTACGCGCTGCACGTCGGGGTGAACCGGCACTGGCCCGGCCAGCGGTGCGACAGCCAGCGCCGGTAGCCGAGGATCGCCGCCCGGCCAGCCCGGTCCACCATCGGCGCCCGGCTGACCCGGGCGGTGGTCGCGCCGAGGGTGAGCAGGAAGGAGAAGAGGCCGAAGTCGCAGCAGGCCGGGCCGTCACAGTCGCAGCCGGAGCAGTCCGGGGCGTCGCACCAGTCACGCTTCCGCTTCGGCTTGTGCCGCTTGCGCTTGAGGTTGATCACGCCGTACATGGTGCGACAGCCCCGCCACCGGGTGCTGGTCAGGCCGGTCGGTCCGGCGGCGTGGTGAGGGCGAAGTGGACGGTACGGCCGGTGCGCCGCCGCCCGAGCCGGTGAGCCAGCGGGACGAGCACGCCGTGCAGCACGGGGTACTTGCGGATTAGCAGCCGGGCGGCGTGCCGGTCCTCGTCGCCGGTGAGCCGGCGCGCGGTGGCCTCGACGGCGGGGCCGGTCGGTCGGCCGCGAGCGGTGGACGGGGGCGACGGTGATCCTGGGCCCGTTGCGGATGCGCCGGGTCTTGCCGGCCCGCTCGAAGCTGCGCACGTACGCCCGGTCGCCGTCGACGGCGATGCTCACCGCCGTGCCGACCGGGGTGCCGTCACGGCGGAAGCTGGTCAGCAGCACGGTCTTCTGCCGGGTGAACGGCGCCCACCCCGGTGCCGCGCCGATCTCGACCGCGCCCAGCACCCCGCCGAGTTCGCGCCACCGGGCCACCAGCGCCACCGCCGCCAGCACGGCGGAGAGCCCGACCAGCCAGGTCTGGCCGGCGCTGCCGCCGAGGTGCCGGTCGGCGAGGTGGGTGCCGGTGTGCGCGAGCGCCCCGGCGAGGTATCCGGCCAGGGCGACCGCCGGCGCGTCGGCCCAGATCGCGGCGAGCAGCAGGGTCACCCCGATGCCCAGCTGGAACGCGCCCACGTCGTGGACGAAGTGGTGGTTGCCGGGGAAGTCGACCGCCTCGGCGAAACCGTCCGGTCGGCGCAGCGCCCACCCTCCGACCAGCAGTGCGGTCAACCCGAGCAGGGCACAGGCGGCCCGGACGAAGCTCCTCATGCCGATCCGACGGAACGCCGTACCGGATCGTGACGGTCCCCGGCGGTACGGTCCGGGGCATGGAACAGCGGATCAGCCTGATCACCCTCGGCGTCGCCGACCTCCCCCGCGCCCGGGCGTTCTACGAGCGCCTCGGCTGGCGGGGTCAGGAGGTCGAGGAACCGTCTTCTTCCAGGCCGGTGGCCTGGCCCTGGTGTTGTGGGGCCGGGACAAGCTGGCCGCCGACGCGGGCGTGCCGGACACCGGCCCGGGCTGCCTGACGCTGGCGCAGAACGTCCGCTCCCGCGCCGACGTCGACGCCGTGCTGGCCACGGCGGAGCGGGCCGGCGCGCGGATCACCCGCCCGGCGGCGGAGACCTTCTACGGCGGCTACGCCGGCTTCTTCACCGACCCCGACGGTCACGTCTGGGAGATCGCCTGGAACCCGGGCTTCCCGCTCGCCGACGACGGCACCCTCACCCTGCCCGACTTCAGCTGAACACGGTGCGCCGCACGCCCCGGTGCCCGGCGCAGGCGTCGCGCCGCCCGCCGGTGAGGCTGACCGCGCCGTCCTTGCACTGCACCAGGTAGCCGCGCCCCGCCCAGAGGTTCTGCGCGCAGTCGAAGAAGTCGCAGATCCGGTGGTCGGGCCGGCGGACGCGCTTGCCGCCGCAGAAGTCGTACCCCATGGGGTTGGTCGGGGCGCCGCAGCGCCGCTCGCCCGACGGCGCGGGCTTGGCCGGCGAGCGGCGGGGCTTCGGTGCGGCG